>CAIYWD010000134.1 GCA_903929815.1 uncultured beta proteobacterium | reverse complement strand
GAGCCAAAAACCTGGGAGCGAAGGCATCTTGCCATCGAAACAACCGAGGGCGAGATGCCCTCGCTCCCAGAATCCCACATCACTTTGAATCGCACCCGGCAATCTCAAGAACTGGTGGTTGAAATAAGCGAACCATGAGTGATAAACATTGTCAACGCTACATGTTTTATAGTATAGCAAAAAACACACGCATTGATGAGATGTGAATGTTGTCATTATCCTAAATTCCTCAGTTGACCGCTTGTTATCTTCACTAAGCCATTATTAAAATTGACATTTTGAACTTCACATCTTGCCACTCCAATGCTGTTCGATTCCGCTTGGGTCTATTGGATATTTTTAGGATCAATCATAAGTAGGGTATCCCTTGGGTGCGAGGATACCTGATCGAAAATAGCTTAGGATATGGTCAACAATAAGTTGTGCTTATGGCCGTCGGAGTTGGGATGCAATGCTAGGCGCAAATCGTGCGGTGTGGCCCAGCCACATAAGCGATTTGTAACGACGCAGTGCGCCCAAATCTGACGAGCCAAATGCGGAACTTATTATTGACCATATCCTTAGTTGAACGCAGACCGGGTGAGCGGGTGAGCGGGTGCGTTTCAAACTGATGAATTTAGGATAATTCTCCCATGGCAGTTTGGGCTTTTGGCATCAATCACACGACAGCACCACTCGATTTGCGCGGTCGGTTTGTCTATAGCATCGACCAGATTGCCCCCGCCTTGCAGGCACTGCGCTCTGCCCTGCACAACCAGGTTGGAGCCGCGCTACTTTGCACTTGCAACCGATCTGAAATTTACTGTGCTGGCGATAAAGCCCAGTTGGAAGTTGCCCTGGAATGGTTGGCACATCGTGGCGGTGTTTCACCCCAACTTTTACGATCTCATGCCTACACTTTGAATGATGGTTTGGCTGTTCGCCATGCTTTTCGGGTGGCTTGCGGTCTGGATTCCATGGTGCTGGGCGAGCCTCAAATTTTGGGTCAAATCAAGGATGCCGTTCGCGCAGCCGAATCCGCCGGTGTTTTGGGCAGCACACTGAGTCAATTGTTTCAGCGCTCCTTTGCTGTTGCCAAAGAGGTTCGCAGTTCCACCGGCATCGGTGAGCATTCCATCAGCATGGCAGCAGCATCTGTGCGATTGGCAGGTCAATTGTTTGAAGACTTGCAAGATGTCAAGGTGTTGTTTGTGGGTGCCGGTGACATGATTACCCTGTGCGCCACCCACTTTGCCGCAAAAAAACCAAAAAGCATAGCCATCGCCAACCGAACCCTGTCACGCGGTGAAGAACTGGCTCGCAAATTGGGGGCTGAGGTCATGTGTCTGGCCGATCTGCCCGATCGCCTTTACGAATTTGATGCTGTCATAAGCTGCACCGCCAGCACCTTACCGCTGATTGGACTGGGAGCAGTAGAACGCGCACTCAAACGTCGTCGTCGTCGCCCCATGTTCATGGTTGATTTGGCTGTGCCACGCGACATTGAACCCGAAGTCAAAGCGCTGGAAGATATTTATCTCTACACCCTAGACGACTTGGCCAGTATGGTGCAAAGTGCGCATGCCAACCGTCAGGCTGCTGTTGCGCAAGCCGAGGTCATTGTGGATGCCGGTGTTTTGAGTTTTTTAAAATGGGTGGAGCAGCGCAGCGCAGTGCCTTTGATTGTGCAACTCAACGCCCAGGCTGACGAATGGCGCAGTGCTGAAATCGCCCGCGCTCGCCGTCTGCTCTCCAAAGGCGAAGACATTGAATCTGTGCTTGAAACTTTGTCACGTGCATTGACCCAAAAAATGCTGCACGGTGCCTTGGCTGAACTTCGGGGGGGTGATACAGCAGCACGCGAACGTGCCAGTACGGCCGTCAAACGCTTTTTTTTGCGCAACGAACGATAGACGGGTGCGATTCAACCGGTTAGGACCTGTCTTGTTGTTGGATCAAGGGAACAAAAACCACTGGAAGCACATTCTTTTCCTCAAGATGACCGCCACTATCTTTCCTGATCATCCACAGGTCTTGGGAGAAGTGATCAGTACCCACCGGAATCACCAATCGCCCACCAGGTTTGAGCTGTTCGAGCAGTGCTGGCGGAATTCGGGGTGCGGCTGCGGTAACGATGATCGAATCGTAGGGCGCATGTTCTGGCCAGCCCAGATTGCCGTCGCCAGTGCGCACGCTGACGTTGCGGTAATCTAGTCGCCGTAAGCGATCGCTGGCTTGCTGCGCGAGTGCATCAATGACTTCCATCGTATATAAGTGCTTCACCAACTGTGACAGGATCGCTGCCTGATACCCTGAGCCTGTGCCAATTTCAAGCACGATGTGATCATTCCCAGGCTCAAGCATATCCGTCATCAGTGCCACGATATAGGGCTGCGAGATGGTCTGCGCGTAACCAATTGGCAACGGCAGGTTCAGGTAGGCCGCAGCGTTTTGTTTCTCAGACACAAAGGCCTCACGCGGCACTTGTCGCAAGGCCAGCATGACCTGTGGCGAGAGCGATGCACGTCCGGTCAAGTACTGGGTATCACGCACTTCCGTGACGATTTCCTGCAGCAGGGCATCCAGTGCAGTATCACGGTCTTTTCTCATGTCTGCCATCACACCATCATCAAAGCCACTGCCTGCAAACTGCCCAACACAATCGACAGCACTTGCAAAATGACCAGCAAAATCAGCGGTGACAAATCAATACCGCCCACCAAAGGCAAAACGCTGCGAATAGGGACGAGAGCGGGGGCTACCAAACGTTCGATCACATCCGACAACACAGAACGGCTGGGTACCCAAGACAGCAAGGCATAAATAATCACAGCCCCCGTCATGCTTGCAAGTGCCATACGAATCAGCCCAAAAAGAGCCAAAATGGGCACGGCCAGCAAACCGTCCATATCTCCTGCCATCAACCACAGCAGGCCAAATTCAGTCAATTGCAGCAAGTAAGCTGCCACCAGACTGGCACTGTCAAGCTGCCCTAACGGTCGAAACACACGGCGCAGTGGCAGCACCAACCAGTTGGTGAGAGCAAAAACAAAGTTGGCCAGAGGGTTGCCCGATCGAAGGGACATGGGCACACGCAAATATTGCATGTAAAGCCGCAGCAAGCAGGCCCCAGACACAACGCCCACCGCAACTTCAAGCAACAAAGACACAATTTGGTACAACATAGGCACAAGGTGATGATTGAAAATGGCAGCATCATACCTACCCTCTTAAAATTCCTGCACCACAGCCCTATTTTTATTAATCCATGTCAGACCACACCCCCCTACCACCCCCCCAAGACGATAACCAGTTGATGCAAGAGCGTCGTGAAAAACTCAAATCTTTGCGTTTGCAACAATTAGAGGGTCAAGGTGTTGCTTTCCCCAATGATTTCAAACCTTCTGACTATGCTAAAGACCTGGTTACGGCTTACTCTGAGCATGACACGTTCATGCTTCAGGGCGTACAGGCTAAAGTAGCGGGGCGAATGATGCTCAAGCGCGTGATGGGCAAGGCCAGTTTTGCCACTCTGCAAGACAGCACTGGGCGCATTCAGATTTACGTTAAACGTGATGATGTGGGTGAAGACACCTATGCCGCTTTCAAGCATTGGGATTTGGGAGACATTGTGGCGGCACAAGGCCATGTATTCAAAACAAAAACCGGCGAACTGTCCATTCACGCCAGCAGCATTCGTCTGCTGACCAAAAGCCTGCGCCCATTGCCGGACAAGTTTCACGGCATGGCTGACCAGGAAACCAAATACCGCCAGCGCTACGTAGATTTGATGATGGACGAGTCCACCCGCCAACGCTTTGTAGAGCGCAGTAAAGCAGTCAGCGGCATTCGTGAATTTATGGTGTCGCACCATTTTCTGGAAGTCGAAACCCCCATGCTGCACCCCATACCTGGCGGCGCGAACGCCAGGCCTTTTACCACGCACCACAATGCACTTGACCAACAAATGTTTTTGCGAATAGCGCCCGAGCTGTATTTGAAGCGCCTGATTGTGGGTGGGTTTGATCGCGTGTTTGAAATCAACCGCAACTTTCGCAACGAAGGCATCAGTGTTCGCCATAACCCCGAATTCACCATGATGGAGTTTTATGCAGCGTACTGGAACTACCATGACCTGATGGAATTTACCGAAAATTTAGTGCGTGACACTGCCCAAAAAACAAGGGGAACTTTGCAATTGAGCTATGGCGGCAGGTCTGTGGATGTGGCACAACCGTTTGAACGATTGACCATTCATGAGGCCATTTGTAAATACACACCTGCCGGCCAACCCTTGGAAGATGGCGCGGGTTTGCGTGTGGACAACGTCTTGTGGCTACAGGAAGCACTGCGCCAACTGGGCATGACCGAGGCCAAACACCATCTGTCCACCCGATCTCTTGCCAGTCTGCAAGTGCTGTATTTTGAAGAAACAGTGGAAGAACAGCTTTGGCAGCCCACGTTTATCTGCGAGCATCCCGTTGAAATATCACCCTTGGCGCGTGCCAGCGACACCCGCCCCGATGTGACCGAACGCTTTGAGCTGTATATCACCGGACGTGAATTTGGCAATGGCTTTAGCGAACTCAACGATGCCCAGGAACAAGCCGCCCGTTTTCAATCCCAAGTAGCAGCCAAAGACAGCGGAGACCAAGAGGCCATGTACTACGACCACGACTTTATACGCGCTCTTGAATACGGCATGCCACCCGCAGGGGGATGCGGCATTGGCATTGACCGACTCATGATGCTGCTCACCGACAGCGCTAGCATTCGTGACGTGATTTTGTTTCCGGCCTTGCGGCATGAGGTGTGAAAGAACTCAAAAATACCAGTGGGAAGTGGGAAGTGGGAAGTGGGAAGTGGGAAGTGGGAAGTGGGAAGTGGGAAGTGGGAAGTGGGAAGTGGGAAGTGGGAAGCAAATACCACTCTCCACTCAATTAGGCCCGTACTAAACTTGCAACAGGTTTTTGAAAGGGCTTGGCCACTTCCAAAACCAAAACCAGCACCACACCCAAACCCAGCGCAGCCACCAGCCACGACAACGGTAACCATTCAAATTTAAACAACCCCGCCAGCCAGGGCACATACAAAGCCAGCCCTAGTAACAAAAGCGCTGCAGAGCACACTCCCCACAATGTGCGATTGGGTACGCGCAGGCTTTGCCATAGCGAACCGCTGTGCGCACGGTTGGACAAAATCAGTGCCAGGTTGCCTGAAACCAGCGTGGCAAAGGTAAATGCCCGTGCAGCGCCTTCACTCAAATGCCCCAACCCCCACCAGGTAGCAGCCAGCACCAACGCCAGCGCCCCCAGGCCTTGTACAAATGCCCACGCCAGCGTCATGCCACCAAACAACGGCATATGCACATCACGCGGGGGACGTTCCATCAATTGAGGCTCGTCAGGTTCGTTTTCAAACACCATGGAACATGCAGGGTCTATCACCAGCTCCAAAAAGGCAATGTGCAACGGAAACAATACGGTAGGCCAACCCAGCAACACAGGCACAAGCGCCATGCCGGCAATGGGAACATGCACTGCCAGAATGTAAGACATGGACTTGCGCAGGTTGTCAAAAATGCGCCGCCCCAACCGCACCGCATGAACCAGGGCTGCAAAGTTATCGTTGAGCAGCACCACAGACGATGCTTCGCGCGCAACATCGGTGCCACGCTCACCCATTGCCACACCAACATGGGCGCACTTCAGGGCGGGTGCATCATTGACACCATCGCCCGTCATGGCCACGACATCGCCATTGGCCTTGAGTGCTTGAACAATGCGAAGCTTTTGGGTGGGGGCAATGCGTGCGCAAATAGTGACGTTGTGAATGCGTTGTTGCAATTGGGCATCACTCAGAGCGGTCAGTTCATCACCTGTCAGTACGCCCTCAGACACATCCCCTTGAGTTTCCAACCCTGCCTGTCGTGCAATGGCCGTGGCTGTCGCAGGGTAATCCCCGGTAATCATCACCACCCTGATGCCTGCTCTTCGGGCTTCTTTGACGGCCTGCGGTATCTCGGCACGCAAAGGATCAGCCAGACCTAACAAACCCACCAATTGAAACTCAAAATCATGCTCGATGGCAGGCCAGTCCTGGCCTGTGAAACAGGCGCGCGCCACACCGAGCACGCGTAGTCCTTTGGCCGCCATGGCATTGACTGCGCTGGCAATACGCCTCTGATCATCGGCATTCATGTGGCATAAATCGACAATGGCTTCAGGGGCACCCTTGGCCGCAACAACGTGCGATGTGCCCTCTATGGCCCGCCAGACATGTGACATGGCGCGCAGTTCGGGGGTCATGCCGTATTGCTGTAGCAGTGTCCAGTCGTGGTGCAAATGCTCGGTGTCTTTCAAAAAATGCTGACCTAGACGGTGGAAGGCTTTTTCCATCGGATCAAACGGATCGCTCATGCTGGCCAAAATTGAAAACTCCACCAGCGTGTGAAAGCTCTCAGGCAGTTCGGTCGCAGTGGCGTAGTCAATCAGCAAACTTTCGGGCTGTGTTGGGATAGACCCATTCTTTGAGCCATCAGGTGATGTCTGGGGTTGCACATACAGCTCGGTGACGGTCATGCGGTTTTCTGTCAGTGTGCCGGTTTTGTCCACGCACAGCACACTGGTTGCGCCCAGTGTTTCGATGGCGGCGATACGTCTGGTTAATACCTGGTGTTTTGACAGTCTCCAGGCACCCAGTGCGGGAATGACTGTGAGCACTACGCTAAATTCCTGCGGCAACAAGGCCATCGCCAAAGCAATGCCCGCCAAAAGCGCACCCATCCAGTCGCCACGCTGCAAGCCAAAAGCTGCCACCAGCAACAAACTGGCCACCAAAGCGGTAATGGCCAGCACTTGCATTAAGCGCGCAGTTTGCAGTCGCAAAGGGGATGTTTCAGTGCCCAAGCCCGCCAGCGCCACGCCGATGCGCCCCACTTCACTGTTGCAGCCCGTGGCAGTCACTTGCGCCAAGCCGTGACCACGCACCAAAAGAGTTCCTGAAAACAGAGTGGACTGCGAACCTGAACCGATTATTTTGTCAACAGGGATAGGCTCGCCGGTGAGCAAGGATTCATCCGCTTGCACATCTGTGGCGTTGATGAGCATGGCATCTGCCGCCACGCGATCGCCCTCGGCCACAATCAGCACATCGCCGCACACCACATCCCGCCCCGCAACTCGAACAGGCTGTCCGTCACGCAGCACCAAGGCACGCGGGCTGGTCAAATCACGCAAGGAGGCCAGTGCGTGCTCGGTCTTGCCCTCCTGGTACAAAGTCAGGGCAAGAACCACCAGTACCAACCCCATCAAAATGAGACCTTCCTGCAAATCGCCCAACAAAAAGTACAGCACACCCGCACCCAACAAGAGCGAAAACATGGGGTCTGACAATGTTTCGCGAATGATGCCCAACAAACCACGGCGCTGGTCGGATGGCAGCACGTTGGGGCCATCCTGCTGGAGTCGCTGTTGGGCTTGTTGTGTACTCAAACCCGCAGCAGACAAATGGACAGCCGTATCGATGGCATCAGGGCGATGTGGGTGATTCATATCAAACTCACTGGTAGATGTGGAGATGGGATTGTCACCTAGGCAGTTGGGAGAATCACTCCCTCCTCTTTAAGTGATTAGCAATAAGTTTTCTACTTAATAATTTCAAAAAACGTAGCACTTAACGCAGGACCAGGGGTGCGTTTCAAAGTG
>CAIYWD010000133.1 GCA_903929815.1 uncultured beta proteobacterium | reverse complement strand
TGGGATGCAGTGCTAGGCGCAAATCGCGCGGTGTGGCCATGCCACATAAGCGATTTGTAACGACGCAGTGCGCCCAAATCTGACGAGCCAAATGGGGAACTTATTACTGACCACATCCTAACCTTCTCCCGCTGGGAGAGGGGATGTTCTGGCCAAACCCCTTGACATAGAGAAGCTGCAAGCCGTGCTGGTACGTTTTTGCGGGGGTGTAAACTGTGCTCCAATGAATCCAAAGGTGAGACATGAGCACGATGATTTTTGAGGTTTTTGACGCTTTTAGAACTGCGGGTGTTCCTGAGGACAAAGCGCGAAAAGCGGCTGAGGCACTGAGCAGCGAAACCACGGCGACCAAAGGCGATATTTCCAAACTCGAAAAAGAAATTGCTGCCATCCGATCCGATATGACTCTCTTGAAATGGATGGTCGGCCTTGTCATGGCCGGTGTTGCCAGTCAAATTCTGAAGAGCTTTTTTGGATAGCGAAAATCGACCCCAGCGAGATCAGTTCAAGGGCGAATCAGGATCAACTGCGCTGCCAGGTTTTGAGAGCTGTCATAGGTCATGTTGGTGCCCGCGACATTTGTCACGCTGAAAGTCGTGGCGACTGTCTTCAGGGACAAAACAGTGCTTGTCAGTTTGCAACTACCCGTACTCAATGTCACACAACTCTTGGTGACACCAGGGTAAAAGCTACCGGTGACCGTAGCGTTCGCGACTGCGGCGCCAGTGCTGACATCACGAAGGGACACCGTTGCGCCCGGTGTCCAACTGGTTCTTGTCTTGGTGGACGCTGCAACGATGGATTTAACAGCAACCACTTGCTTTGCCACAACTACTGGAATGCCTGAACCCAGCGAATAGGCCAGCAGGTTGGGAGATCCCGTGCCAACCAAAGTGAGCAAATTGGCAGAGGCATGAGAGGTCAGAAAGGCGGCAACATCAGTTGGGCTTGCCGTTGGGTTAGCAGCCAGTGCCAGTGCAGCGATGCCCGTGACATGGGGTGTCGCCATGGAAGTGCCGCTCAGAACCGCAGTCGCATTGGCTGCGGTGTACCAAGCCGAAGTAATGCTGCTTCCTGGGGCAAAAATGTCCAGACATTGACCGAAGTTTGAGTAATATGCCCGCGCATCGTTGCTGTCGGTTGCGCCAACCGTGATGGCGGAGGGTTCGCTTGCTGGCGAGCCAGTGCAAGCATCAACATTGTTATTGCCTGCTGCCACCACCATGGTCACGCCTTTGCTGACGGCACCGGCCACTGCTGCGTTCACGGTTGTGGAAATGGCGCTCATACCCAGGGATATATTGGCCACTGCCGGGCGAAGGCTGCTGGCCGCGACCCAGTTAACCCCCCCGATCACGCCACTGGTGGTGCCAGAACCTGCGCAGTCAAGGACGCGCACCGGAATAAGCGTCACACCCTTGGCCACACCGAAAATAGTGCCGCCAACCGTGCCCGACACATGCGTTCCATGCCCGTTGCAGTCCGTTGTATTGGCACTGTTGATAACGCCCGTGCTGTCTTGTGCCACGTTGTAGCCGGGCTTGATGCGGCCTGTGAATTCGATGTGATCTGAACGGATGCCGGTATCAATGATAAATGCGTTAACGCCCGTGCCCTTGTAGTTGAAGTGATAAACAGAATCCAAAGGACGCGTCACCTGGTCGCTCCGATCCAAACCCCATGTGGCCTGGTTTTCAATTTGCGCCAAGGCTGTTTCATACAGTGAAACGGTCTGATCCTGCTCGATGTAGGCTACGTTGGGATTGTTCTTCATGGCTTGCACGGCAGCGTCTGTGAGCGAGACCGAAAAACCCTTGAGAGCATGGGTGTAAACATGTTTCATTTGACCGCCGTGATGGCGTGCCAGCGCCGAGGCTTCAGTTTGCACATCGCCTACAGTGTCTTTGAACACCACGATGTACTGACCGGGAATTGGTCGGGACTGCCCAAAAGCCCTTGCAGGGGAGTCTAGTGGAGGCTGCGCCAGCACGGCCGACAGTTGCAGTACGCCAACGGACAGAAGGCTCAAAGTGAACAAGGTTGATTTCAGTTGCGTTGCCATGATATGGTTTCCCAGGTTGATGAAGTGAAGAAGGCGGGTTCATGATGCTGCACGCCTGTCGCACAAGAGTGTCTGAATCGCCATTCTGTGTATCTGTTTGTCGCTCAGTGTATCTGCTGTGAACGGCTACCAAAATCTGACGAACCCAATGCAAAACTAATTGTTGACCCTATCCTTCATGTGAAAGAACAAAGAAAACAATAGCAATGTATCCTTATCCCATAAGGGCTACAGGCACTTTTTATGGGTAAAAAATTCTTTCATCATTCGGGGTGGCCAGGATGCCATGACAGTTAGGATGTGCCTGTTTTTGTTTTACGCCGATGGAGCGGCACGGGATGCGTTCCCATGCCAGAGCGTGGGAACGATAAAAATATTCGCGCGGTTGAGACAATTGTTACGAAGGAATTACATAAATTACCAATTTGTGAATTTATTTATTAAAAATTGCCAATTTGTGCTACGATTTTCAGGCTAAGGCAGCAATCCACTGAAAGCAGAGGTGTTCAACCTGGATACTAACGCCTTGATCCGCTGGCTTCTTTCGAATTGTTCGACCCTGAACCCAATGAACCTTAACCGAAAAATAGCATGAACGAACCAACCCTCCGCGCTCGGGTCTATGCCCTGGCAGCTTTCGTGATGCTGGGCATTTTGAGCCTGCAATTGGTGATTGCGCCAAGTTACGCTTGTCCTATTTTTCCGGCTGCTGGTTTGGCTTTGGCTTTGGTTTTGATGCTGATGTCAGGTAACCGGCAGTGGCCATCCGTTTGGGTAGGTGCGTTGGTCGTTGGCGGGTATGACACCTACTGCCATGGCGATATGGGTTGGGGCGATGCGCTGGTGGTGCTGGCCACTGCGTGCGGCGTGGTGTTGCAGGCTTGGGCGGGGGCATGGCTGATCCGGCGCTGGCTGCCTCAGCGCTGGCAAAACCTGGAAGGGCTGGGCGATGTGCTGACGTTTCTTGCCTTGGGTGGTCCCCTTTCGTGTGTGATTTCAGCAACCGTGGGGGTGGTGTCACTGTATTTTGCAGGCAGAGTGCCCGTGGCTGATGCGCCTTGGATGTGGCTGACGTGGTGGTGTGGTGACCTGTTTGGTGTGTGGATGTTTGCGCCATTGGCGTTGGCGTTTTTAAACCGTCAGGATGCACTCTGGAAGGGGCGTTTGATCACGATTGGCGGGGTGGTTTTGGTGAGCGTTTCCGTGGTGCTGGCGTTTTTTATGAGTATGTCCAAAGCGGATCGCGAGGAATATAGCGAGGAAATTTCTTATAAGGCAAGCAATGTCAGGCATCACATTGAAATGCGCCTGATAGCCTACAAAGAGATGCTGGCAACGCTTTGCCACCTGATCGAAGTCACGCCCCATCTGAGCCGGGAACAATTTGAGTATTTCACTCACCAGACCCTCAAGGACAACACGGATCAGTTGGCGCTGAGTTTCAACACCTATGTGCAACACGCCAATCGGAAAGCGTTTGAGAGGGAACAGGGTCAGCGACTGGCGCTGCCCGGGTTCAAGATCACCCAGCGCGATGCACAGAGCCATCTTGTCCCTGCCGCGGTGCGCCCGAGCTACGTGGCAGTCACCTATATCGCCCCGCTACAAGCCAACCGTTCCGCGCTGGGCTACGATATTTATTCCGATCCCACACGCGCCGATGCCATTGAGCGCGCACTTCGCTTAGGTCAACCCACTATCACTGCCCCCATCACGCTGGTGCAGAACCAAAAGGTAGGTATGCTGGTGCTGTACCCAGCCTACCAGCGAAGCACAAAACCGCTCAAGCCAAACCATCCTTCTGGCCTGCTGGGTTTTGCTGTGGGCGTCCTCAATGTCGCCGAGATGGCCGAGAGGGCACAGACTACCGTGGGACACAGCATTGAGCCGGGCATCGTGTTCAAGCTCAGTGACCCAGCAGCCCCGCCTGGTCAGCGCCTGCTGTTTCAGTCCGGTCCCGACAAACCGCCACCCCAGATGCATCTGGTCTGGCAAGGCTCGATCAGCGTCTTTGACCGGACATGGGATCTTGTGGTATTTCCGAATCGGCAGTGGCTGGATGAACATCCCGCCTGGAAGACGTGGGTCATCAGCGCTGCTGGCTTATTATTGGCGAGCATGCTTCAAGTGTTGATTTTGGTCAGCACAGGAAGAGTCGCACTGGTTCGCCGCGAGGTTTTGGAGAAGACTGCAGAGTTACAACGAACGACCGACACAATGCACATGTGCAGCCAGCAGGTTCGCAACGTGATTGACAATATTGACGACCCTGTGTTTCTCAAGGACGATCAAGGCAAATTCGTCTTGGTCAATGTCGCACTGGCACGCCTGTACAACACCACCCCTGCGGCCATGATTGGCCGGCGTTCCGACGACCTGGGCGTGTCGGTTACTTTTGCTGACGGTTTTTTTCAAGGTGAGCAGGCTGCTTTGTTCAATGGCGAAAAGCTCATTGTTGTTGAGGACAGTCAGGATAGGGTTTCTGGCGAAGTAAGACATTACAAATCCATCAAGACCCCTATGACGGACAGCCACGGACGGCCCCAGATGCTGGTGGTCGCGCATGACATCACCGAAATCGTTTGTGGCCACAAGCAGGTGGCCGAGAGTGAGCAGCGACTTCAGGATGTGATGAACATCACGCAAGAGGCTGTGTGGGATTGGCACGTACCGTCCGGTCGCGTTCTGCATAACCGTCAATGGTATGAAGTGCTGGGTTTTCAAATCGGTGAAATCACGGACACGGTGGACGTGTTTGCCTCCTTTATTCACAAAGACGACAAGCCTGGTGTCATGCAGCGCATTGATGCCTTGCTGCAAGGTGATACGGATAGCTACCAGTCCGAGCACCGGATGGTGGGAAAACAGGGCACGATCTGGGTGCAAGACCGTGGTGGCGTGGTTGAACGTGACAAACAGGGTCACATTATCCGTGTGGTTGGCAGTTTTACCGATATCACCGAGCGACATCTGGCCCAGGACAAAATTGCGACTTTGCTGAGTGAACAACAGGCCATTTTGCAAAGCGATGTTGTCGGTTTGCTCATCACCACGAAAAATCGCAATATTTTGTGGGCCACCCCGTCTCTGTTGAACGCCTTGGGGTATGACTGGATTGAGCTGGAAGGGCGTGGGACCCGTCTTATTTTTCAGAGCGAAGAGGCATTTCTGGCTTTGGGTGAAGCAGCTTATCCGGTTATTCTTGCCCATCAGAAATTTCGCACACAAGTTCAATTTCGCCACAAGAATGGCAGCCTGTGCTGGTTTGACCTGGCGGGCACGATCTTTGGCGAGCACTCGGATCAAGTGCTGTGGTCCTGTGTTGACATCTCCGCTCAAAAAATGGCCGAGGCAAAATTGATGGAAGCCCAGCAAGAAGCTCTGGCTGCCAACGCTGCCAAAAGCCAGTTTCTGGCCACGATGAGCCATGAGGTTCGCACACCGATGAATGGCATTCTGGGAATGGCGCAGTTGCTCGTCTTGCCCCAACTTCAAGATGACAAGCGCGTGCAGTTCGCACTCACCATCATCAATTCTGGCCACACGCTGCTGTCACTGCTCAACGACATCCTTGATCTGTCCAAAGTAGAGGCGGGAAAACTCAAGCTGGAGTCGATAGCTTTTGCGGTCGACTCCATCGTTAGCGATATTCGTGCCTTGTTTGCAGAAACTGCCAACGCCAAAGGTCTGAAACTGGAATCCGTCTGGCAGGGGCCGGCGGGGCCATGCTATCTGGGTGACCCCTACCGGCTTCGTCAGATGCTCTCGAACCTGATCAGCAATGCCATCAAATTTACCGCCAGTGGCTTTGTTCGCATTGTGGCTTGCGAAATTGAACGCCAGTCTCAGCACGCTGTTCTTGAGTTTTCGGTTTTAGACAGCGGCATTGGCATTACGAATGAGCAGCAGGCCCGTCTGTTTCAGGCTTTTAGCCAGGCCGACAGTTCGACCACCCGCCAATTTGGCGGATCTGGCTTGGGCCTGTCCATCGTATTACGGTTGGCGCAACTGATGGGGGGTGAGGTGGGAATTGACAGCAAACACGGCCAAGGATCGCGTTTCTGGTTTCGAGTTCGTGTTTTGCTCCAGACCGATGTGCAGGATTTGCCTCAGATGACGGCAGAATTAGGTGCCGTGTCAGTCAAGGATTTGAAAGGAGCTGTGCTGATTGCCGAAGACAATCCTGTGAACCGTATGGTTATCATGGCGATGCTGGATGAGCTGGATTGTTCGGGCTTGACGGTCACAGTCGTTGAAAACGGCCAACAGGCGCTTGACTTCATCACCGAGGGTGGCGCGCCCGATCTGGTGTTGATGGACGTTCAAATGCCCGTGATGGGCGGCTTGGAATCGACTGAGAAAATTCGTTTATGGGAAGCAGATCACGGCAAACCGCACGCGACGATCGTTGCCTTGACCGCCAATGCCTTTGAGGAAGACAGGAAAAAGTGTCTGGCCGCTGGCATGGACGATTTTCTGGTCAAACCTATTGACATGGAGAAGCTGCAAGCCACGCTGGTGTGCTGGCTAAGTCGTTTTCAATAAGTTTTTTAAGGAGCAATGGAAAAAGTTCAATAGAAGAATGAGTTCATGGGCCAAAGGTTCGTTGGCTGATGCATTGGACTCGGTAAGTACGCAGCGTAAAGCCAAGCATGTCTTGGTTAACTCAGCCTAT
>CAIYWD010000132.1 GCA_903929815.1 uncultured beta proteobacterium | reverse complement strand
CCTTTATGATACCTATGACGGCATAACAAAATCCCATTCAACTGAACCAGTGCCGACGAGCCAAATGCACAACTTATTGTTGACCCTCTCCTTAACTGAAAGTTTTTTACGTAACAATTTTTACTAAATTCGGCTCTAACGCGCTCTGGTATTGCGTTGAGTGCTACGGTTTTTGAAATTATTAGGTAGAAAACTTATTGCGAATCACTTAGCCAGCGTTCCAGCACGGCTTGCAGCTTCTCCATGTCAAGGGGTTTGACCAGAAAATCATCCATGCCGGACACCAGACACTTTTGTCTGTTTTCCTCAAAGGCATTGGCGGTCAAGGCAACGATCCTCGTTCGTAGTTTGTTTTGATCAGCTTCCCACAAACGTATTTTCTCAGTCGCTGCCAAGCCGCCCAGCACGGGCATTTGAACGTCCATCAACACCAAATCGGGCGCGCCACCCTCGGTGATGAAGTCAAGCGCCTGTTGGCCATCTTCAACGACAGTGACCGTCAAGCCCGAACCATACAGTTCGCCCAGCATCGCCATGATGACCGTCCAGTTTTCCGGGTTGTCCTCAACAATCAGCACCGTTCCTGTTACATCTCTGGCTGGCACAAAAACTGATGCAGCCGTGGTCTGAGGCGATTTCTGCATTCCAGCGTTGAGGGCAACGCGAACACGAAACCAAAAACGTGCGCCTTGGCCGGGTTTGCTGTCAATTCCAACCTCACCCTCCATCAGTTGCGCCAGCCGTGAAACGATGGACAGTCCCAGGCCTGATCCGCCAAATTGGCGGGTGGTCGAGCTGTCGGCCTGGCTAAAAGGCAAAAACAACCGTGCCTGCTGCTCAGCGGTGATACCCATGCCGCTGTCTGATACCGAAAATAGAAGCACAGCGTGCTGCGACTGGCGTTCAATTTCGCTGACCACAATGCGAACAAAGCCACTGGCTGTGAATTTGATGGCATTGCTGATCAGGTTGGAGAGCATCTGACTCAGCCGGTAGGGGTCACCCAGATAGCACTGCCCAGCCTGCCCTGCCAGACGGACTGTAGTTGCAGGCCTTTGGCATTGGCACTTTCGGCAAACAGGATGTCAACGTCACCAATGAGGGCATCAACCGCAAAAACAACCGACTCCAGCTTGAGTTTGCCCGCCTCTACTTTGGACAGGTCAAGGATGTCGTTGAGCAGCGACAGCAGCGTGTAGCCGGCATTCAGAATAATCTGCGCGTATTGAATGCGCTTGTCATCCTGAAGTTGGGGCCTGGCGAGCAACTGCGCATAGCCCAAAATACCATTCATCGGTGTGCGAACTTCATGGCTCATCGTGGCCAGAAATTCTGACTTGGCATGATTGGCAAGGTGGGCTTGATTTTCAAGTTTCTTTCTTTCAGTGATATCGGTTTGCATTCCGACCAGTCGTATCGGTTTGCCGTCGCTACTGCGGCTAACCACCATTCCGCGTCCAAACACATATTTGTAGCTTCCATCCTTGCATAACAAGCGGAAATCACTGGCAGCTGACAGTGTCTTGCCGTCCAGATGCGCCTGGATGTTGGCCATGACCCCGGGCATATCATCGGGGTGAACACGGCTGCTCCATTCAGATGCATCATTGCCAATTTCAGGGTCAGAATAGCCCAGCATCTCCTTCCAGACCCTGGAGAAATGTGCCTTACCGGTCTGGATATTCCAGTCCCAAACACCATCGCCTGCCCCTTCCAGTGCAAATTGCCAACGTTCATGACTGTCCTTCAATGCTTCTTCCATCTTTTTTCGGTTGGAAACATCACGGCAAAGCGCCAGGAATAGCTGTGAATCGTCCTTCATCGTGACGGTTGCATTGATCTCGACGGGGGTGATGTGGCCGCACCCGTCCACGTAGTCGATCACCAGATCCCGGATAAAACCCTCTTTGACGCATTGTGCCAAGGCGTTTTTGTTTTTCTCTTGGTCATGGTCAGCCGTCCACTGCATGACCGACCGGCCCAGAATATCTTTGAGTTCACGGTGCCCGGACAGGCGCACATATTCGGGGTTTGCATCCACAACACAGCCTTGCGCGTCGAGGACCTGATAGCCAGTCCCCGTGGTTTCGATCAGGGTGCGGTATTGTTTTTCGGAGACACTCAAACGATCCATGTCTTCTTGAAACGATTGGGTTTTTTGTTTCACCAGTTCATCAAGATAAGAGCGGTGGTAGTGCAACTGAAGTTGCGTCGTTTTATGGGCGGTGATGTCAATAAAACCGCCAACCGCGCGGACAGGGTGGCCGTGTTTGTCATGTTCAATCACGCAGCCCCGATCCTGAACCCAGATCGTGCCACGTGGTCCAATCAGCCTGTGCTCAGACTTGAGGACACCTGTCTCGCCATTCTGTAAGGCTTCAATGAACTGCCACACGGCATGCCTGTCGTCAGTGTGAATCAGTGCAGCAAGCGCGTCCAACGTATCGGCGATCTCACCCTGTTGAAAACCCAGCAGTTCATACCACTGCCGGTTAAGCCATATGCGACCGGACGGTATGTGCCAGTCCCACACTGCCTCTTGGATGATGTTCAGCACATCTTGCAGCCTCTGCTCACTTTGTGCCAGTTGCTTGTGGCCGGGCACGATCTTGGTCACGCCCTGCGCTACCACCAGTAGCCAGCGCCTGATAGCGGGTATCAAGGTGGGTTGAATAAATTTTTTCATTGGCTATCCAAAATTTGTCGGTTGACTTTGGGTGAGATACCTTCTAATTGTGCTCACGCTCCAGCGTGGGAACAATAAATTTGCCCAAGCGGCTGGAAGCCGCTTCTACAGGGTGAATTTGTTCTGAAGGCAAGTTGTTGAATTTTCGTCATTCCCGCGAAGGCGGGAATCT
>CAIYWD010000131.1 GCA_903929815.1 uncultured beta proteobacterium | reverse complement strand
CTGTTGCCCTGCCATCCACGCGGGCCACTCACGCGCTGGCTGGCGCGTATCGGCACCCGTTCGCTCGGTTCGCTGCTTTTTGCTGATCCCGGCTTCTCGCGTGGCGAGATTCACTGCCGGCGGCTTGATCAGCGCCACCCCTTGTTTCTGCAAGCAATCGAAGTGCTCGGTGGTGCGCCCAAACACCTTTGGGCTCGCCGTTCGCTGTTTCGCTTCGGGCAACAGTCCGTGTTGGTCACGGAGGTTTATTCGGCGGCGTTGTGTGGTGTAGCAGTACGATAGCATTGGCGGTGCCGCAAGATTTGGTATCGCAGATCGGCCAGCTACGGACGTAGCGACTGTGAAAAGTCATCAGGCTTGAACTACCGGGAACTGATACCTAAGCCGCCATTGGCAGCCTATTCCAAATGCAAATAGTTGTGTTGCTACATAGTCGTGCAGATAGAGCGTTCTGGTAGACTGAAGGAAGCTCACAACAGGAACAACACCATGACCAGCAGCCAACAACGCGCCGCACTGCAACGCCAGATCTGGCAAATCGCTAACGATGTCCGAGGCGCGGTCGATGGATGGGATTTCAAGCAGTATGTCTTGGGCACCCTGTTCTATCGCTTTATCAGCGAAAACTTCGCCAGTTACATCGAAGGCGGTGACGACAGCATCCACTACGCCGAGCTGGCCGACAAGGTCATCACACCGGACATCAAAGACGATGCCATCAAAACCAAGGGCTACTTCATCTACCCCAGCCAGTTGTTCGCCACCATCGCCGCCCGTGCCAACAGCAACGAGCGCCTGAACACCGATCTGGCCGCCGTTTTTGCATCCATAGAAAACTCCGCCAACGGCTACCCCTCCGAGCGCGACATCAAAGGCCTGTTTGCCGATTTCGACACCACCAGCAACCGCCTCGGCAACACCGTGGTTGACAAAAACACCCGCTTGGCCGCCGTGCTTAAAGGCGTGGCCGGGCTGGAATTTGGCGATTTTGAGGGCAGCCACATCGATCTGTTTGGCGATGCCTACGAATTCCTCATCTCCAACTACGCCGCCAATGCCGGTAAATCGGGCGGCGAGTTTTTCACCCCGCAGCACGTGTCCAAGCTGATTGCCCAGCTCGCCATGCACAAGCAAACCAGCGTCAACAAAATTTATGACCCGGCATGTGGCTCCGGCTCGCTGCTGCTGCAAGCCAAAAAACACTTTGATGCGCACATCATTGAAGACGGTTTTTGGGGGCAGGAAATCAACCACACCACCTACAACCTGGCGCGGATGAACATGTTCTTGCACAACATCAACTACGACAAGTTCAACATCCAGTTGGGCGATACGCTGGAAAACCCACAGTTTTGGGAAGACAAACCCTTTGATGCCATCGTTTCCAATCCGCCGTATTCGTTGAAATGGATAGGCTCGGACAACCCCACCCTGATTAACGACGAACGCTTTGCCCCGGCAGGTGTGTTGGCACCCAAATCCAAAGCCGACTTTGCCTTTGTGCTGCATGCGCTCAGCTACCTCTCTGGCAAAGGCCGCGCGGCCATCGTCTGCTTTCCTGGCGTTTTTTACCGGGGCGGGGCTGAAGCCAAAATCCGTCAATATCTGGTGGACAACAACTATGTCGAAACCGTGATTGCGCTGGCACCCAACCTGTTTTTTGGCACCACCATCGCGGTGACCATTTTGGTGCTGTCCAAACACAAAACCGACACCAAAACCCAATTCATTGATGCCAGTGGCTTGTTCAAGAAAGAAACCAATACCAACACCCTCACCGATGCCCACATCGACCACATCATGCAGGCATTCGATAGCAAAACGAACGTTGAGCACTTTGCCAAATCGGTGAGCTTTGAGCACGTTGCCGCCAACGATTACAACCTGTCGGTCAGCAGCTACGTTGAAGCCCAAGACAAGCGCGAGGTGGTGGATATTGCCCAGCTCAATGCCAAGCTGAAAACCACGGTTGCCAAGATAGGCCAGCTCCGTAAAGATATTGATGCCATTGTGGCGGAGATTGAAAACGTAGATTCGGAAGGAGTAAGCGCATGATCCTGGAAAATAAACTTGACATCACCGATCAAATCGAACTCGCCCGCGCTGAAGAAAAACTCAGCAAACAAAAAGCCAAACAGCTTTTTGATTCTGGCAACATCCATCAGGTCGAAGTTGGCAAATTCGCCGGGCTTGCCTTTATCCACGCCTATTTGTTTGGGGAGATTTATGACTTTGCCGGCAAAATCCGCAATGTGAATATTGCCAAAGGCAACTTCCGCTTTGCGCCGGTGATGTATCTGGAACCTTCACTCAAACATATTGATGCCATGCCCCAAGGTACGTTTGAGGAAATCATCGAAAAATATGTCGAGATGAATGTGGCCCACCCCTTTCGCGAATGTAATGGCCGCGCCACCCGCATCTGGCTGGATTTGATGCTGAAAAAAGAAACCCGGCAGGTGGTGGATTGGAACCGGGTTGATAAAGAAGAATACTTGTCCGCCATGCAGCGCAGCCCGGTAAAAGACCTGGAAATAAAAACCCTGCTCAAACAAGCCCTCACCGACCAAATCGACGACCGCGCCTTGTTCATAAAGGGCATTGACGTGAGCTATTACTACGAAGGCTATAGCGAATTCAAGACGGAGGACTTGTGAGCGTGAACGCCTTGCCCATTGCCCTGCAACAAGCGCCGGCTGGCTATGCCGATTGGCTTGCCGAGTTAAAAACAAGAATCCACCGCGCCCAGCAACGGGCTGCACGGGCAGTCAACCATGAACTGGTTTTGCTTTACTGGCAAATCGGCAGCGACATAGTGGCCAGACAACATGCGCAAGGCTGGGGCGCCAAAGTGATTGAACGGCTGGCGCACGACTTGCGTACCGCCTTTCCGGATATGCAGGGCTTGTCACCACGCAACCTCAAGTACATGCGTGCTTTTGCTGAAGCCTGGCCTGATGCCGAATTTGTGCAAGCGGTGCTTGCACAATTGCCCTGGTATCACCAATTGGCACTGTTGGACAAGTTATCTAACGCCCAAGCGCTGCCCAATACCACACCTTTACCGATAGCGACCGTTGCAAAATTTGCAACAGTTCAAACGGAGGGCGGGCGTGAAAGCGATTTTGACAAGGCGATCAAAGGGATAGAGAAAAAAGGAAACCGCCATGAGTGAGATGAGTTTTTTGGGAAGCCTGCTGGACGGGGTGGACGTTGGAGCAAAGCCATTGGGAGAAGTGGCCAAAATTAAACGCGGCACGTCAATTACGCAAAAGGACGTGACACCCGGCGCAATCCCTGTAATCGCAGGTGGGCGTACACCTGCATATTTCCACAATGTCAGTAACCGCACTGGTCAAACGATTGTCATTGCAGGCTCAGGGGCATATGCGGGGTTTGTTAGTTGGTGGGAGCAGCCAATTTTTGTATCCGACGCATTCACCGTAAAGGCTTACAGTGACTTACTGCCGAAATACTGCTTTTATTGGCTTCAAGGCATCCAGCAACAGTTGCATGAGCTAAAAAGTGGCGGCGGCGTTCCTCATGTGTATCCGCGAGATGTGGCACCTTTGCAAATCCCCATCCCCTGCCCAGAAAACCCAGAAAAATCGCTTGAAATCCAAGCCGAAATCGTCCGCATTCTGGATGCCTTCACCGAGCTGACCGCCGAGCTGACCGCCGAGCTGACCGCCGAGCTGACCGCCCGAAAAAAACAATACATCTACTATCGCGACCAGTTGTTGAGTTTTGAAGATGGGAAAGTGGAGTGGAAGGCATTGGGGGAGGTTGGGGCAATTCTCCGAGGCACTGCAATAACAGAAAAGGAAACGAATCCTGGGGAATTCCCCGTCGTTGCAAATGGCCCGAGTCACAACTATTACCATGACAAAAGCAACAGAAGTGGAGAAACAATTGTTATTGCCAGATCTGGGGCATATGCAGGACTTGTTAGCTACTGGAACCAACCTATTTTTCTGACTGACGCGTTCAGTATTCACCCCGAAAACAAAGTGCTTAGCACTAAATTTCTTTACTATGTTCTTAAAAATGATCAGACAAAAATACACCTCATGGGCAAAGGGGCAGGCGTTCCTCATGTACGTGCAAAGGATTTTGAATCATACAAAATCCCAGTTCCTCCCGTCGCCGAACAAGCCCGCATCGTCGCCATCTTGGACAAATTTGACACCCTAACAAACTCACTCACCGAAGGCTTACCCCGCGAAATCGCCTTGCGCCAAAAGCAATACGCCTATTACCGCAATTTGCTGTTGAGCTTTCCCAAATCCGCACCGGAAGTGCATCTCGCCGCCGTGGAAAAATAACATGGACAAGATCAGCCAGATTAAACAACTGGTCAGCGAAATCAATCGCTTGCACCTGCAGTTCTCAAATGATTATTTTGAGACTGGGCGAATCGAAAAAATCAATCTCTCCAGAACCATCCCGCATGTGCCGGCACCTCATATCTATAAATATCGCCTCACCTTGCACGAAAGCGTCAATGATTACCTGATGACGGCGGCTATCGACATCAAATACTTTTACCGCGTCAAAACCCGTGAAAGCATTGATGACAAGCTTGAGCGTTACGCCAGTAGAGAAGATCAATACCCGGTCAACAACTGGCTCAATGACATTTTTGGTGTCCGCATTATCCTAAGCGCTGATGAGATACAGTCCGTTATGGATTTACTGGATGACTGGCAAGACGAATTTGGCTTGAAAAACTGGTATTTGCGTGACAAAGAAGGTTATCGGGGTTTACATATTTACTTCAAAAACAAGAGTAACTTTTATTTCCCGTGGGAACTACAGATTTGGGATGTACAAGACATCCAAAACAATATTAAAAATCACGAAAAATTCAAGCGAAACTTTATTTGAGTACGAAATGAAATGGATGCTGAAAAATGGATCGTAAGAATGGAGCCCTATGCCTAACCTAAGTGTGCGAGATGCAACCACGGAATTCTTGCTCTATACCGCCCCCAATGGCGCAATCAAAGTGGAGGTGCTGCTCAGTAACGAGAGCATCTGGTTAACGCAAAAGCGTATGGCGGAACTGTTTGGTGTAGGTGTGCCTGCTATTTCCAAACATCTGAAAAATATTTTTGACAGCGGCGAACTGGTGGAAGAAGTGGTTATTTCCATTTTGGAAACAACCACGGAGCATGGTGCCGTGGCTGGCCTTATGCAGACTCAGTCGGTCAAATACTACAACCTGGATGCGGTGATCTCCGTTGGCTATCGGGTGAATTCGGCGCAGGCAACCCAATTCCGCATTTGGGCAACCCAGTTGATTAAAGAGTACATCATCAAAGGCTTTGCCATGGATGATGAGCGCCTGAAAAATGGCCGCTACTTTGGCAAAGACTATTTCCGCGACTTACTGGAGCGGGTGCGCTCTATCCGTGCCAGTGAGCGGCGAATCTATCAACAGATTACCGATATTTTTGCTGAATGCAGTATCGATTACGACCCAAAATCGGAAGCCACCCGTTTGTTTTACGCCCATGTGCAAGACAAATTTCATTTTGCAATTACAGGCCACACCGCAGCAGAAATCATTTCACTGAAAGCCGATGCCAGCAAACCCCTGATGGGCATGAGTACTTATAAAAATGCGCCGGATGGCCGGGTGTTGAAATCGGATTCAGCCATTGCGAAAAATTATTTAAACGAAGTGGATATTAAAAAACTGGAACGTACCGTTTCCGCTTTTTTTGACTATATCGAGGGCATTGTCGAACGGCGCAATACCTTCACCATGGAGAGCTTCGCCGAAAGCGTGAATAAGTTCCTGTCCTTTAATGAGTACCAGATTCTGGAGGGCTACGGAACGGTTTCTCGCCAGCGAGCGGAACAAAAAGCCTTTGCTGAATACGAAAAATTCAACAAACAGCAACGTATCGAATCCGATTTCGACCGTGAAGTGAAAAAGCTGCTGCAAAAAAGGGATGTAGAAGAATGAGCGACTACAAAACCATCGCAGAATCGAATAACTTTATCGTTCTGGATAAATATGCCAAGGAATGGCAGGTCAATGAAAGCTACCAAAGCGAATACGATTTGGAGCGGGAATTCATTGCGGATTTGCAGAATCAGGGCTATGAATATGGCCTCGATTTAAACACGCCAGAGAAGCTGCTGGCCAATGTGCGCGAGCAACTGCAAGCCTTGAACAACATGCAGTTTCTTGAGGGCGAATGGCAGCGGTTTGTAGGGACCTGGCTGGACAGGCCCAGCGACAGCATCGTCGATAAAACCCGCAAAATCCATGATGACTATATTCATGATTTTGTGTTTGACGATGGTCATATTCAGAACATCTACTTGCTGGATAAAAAGAATATTGCCCGCAACAAGGTGCAGGTGATCAAACAGTTTGAGCAAACGGGCAGCCACGCCAATCGCTACGATGTGACGGTGCTGGTGAATGGTCTGCCGCTGGTGCAGGTGGAGCTGAAGAAACGTGGCGTGGCGATTCGTGAAGCCTTCAATCAGGTGCATCGTTACAGCAAAGAGAGCTTTAACAGCGGGCATTCTTTATTCAAATATTTGCAACTCTTTGTGATCTCCAACGGCACCGATTGCCGTTATTTTGCCAATACCACCCAGCGCAACAAGAACAGCTTTGACTTCACCATGAACTGGGAGAAGGCGGATAACGGCCTGATCAAAGACATAAAAGACTTTACCGCCACCTTCTTCCAGAAAAACACCTTGCTCAATGTGCTGCTGCATTATTCGGTGTTTGATGTCAGCAACACGCTGCTGGTGATGCGCCCGTACCAGATTGCTGCGACCGAGCGCATCTTGTGGAAAATCAACAGCGCCTATCAAGCCAAGAACTGGAGCCATCTTGAGGGTGGTGGCTTTATCTGGCACACCACAGGCTCGGGCAAAACCCTGACCAGTTTCAAGGCAGCGCGCTTGGCCACCGAGCTGGCGTTTGTTGACAAGGTTTTCTTTGTGGTGGACCGTAAAGACCTCGATTACCAGACCATGAAGGAATACCAGCGCTTTTCGCCGGACAGTGTCAATGGCTCCGACAGCACCGCCGGGTTAAAGCGCAATCTGGATAAAGACGACAACAAAATCATCGTCACCACCATCCAGAAGCTCAACAACCTGATCAAAGGCGAAGGCGACTTAGCCATCTACAACAAGCAGGTGGTGTTTATTTTTGATGAGTGCCACCGCAGCCAGTTTGGTGAAGCGCAAAAAAACCTGAAGAAGAAATTCAAGAGGTTTTATCAGTTTGGCTTTACCGGCACCCCGATCTTCCCGCAAAACGCCCTCGGCGCTGAGACCACTGCCAGCGTGTTTGGCCGTGAGCTGCATTCGTATGTGATTACCGATGCCATTCGTGACGAAAAGGTGCTCAAGTTCAAGGTGGACTACAACGATGTGCGCCCGCAGTTCAAAGCGCTGGAAACCGAGCAGGATGAGAAAAAACTCAGCGCGGCAGAAAACAAGCAAGCCTTGTTGCACCCCGACCGTATTCGGGAAATTACCCAGTACATCTTGAATAACTTTCGGCAAAAAACCCATCGCCTGCAAGCCGGTGCCAAAGGCTTTAATGCCATGTTTGCCGTGAGCAGTGTGGATGCCGCCAAGCTGTATTACGAGTCGTTCAAGGAG
>CAIYWD010000130.1 GCA_903929815.1 uncultured beta proteobacterium | reverse complement strand
TGAAAAGTAGATGTAATAATATGATTATTAAAAGTAAAATGACTTTTCGTTCAGACACTAAATAGGCTAACCGTTCTCATTTCCCCCCTTTGAAAAAGGGGGGTTAGGGGGGATTTGGATGTCGCACCCAAGCAAAGCCACATCACTTTGAAACGCACCCGATGTGAAATGTGTGCCCTCGCTCCCAGATTCTTTCACGTTAAACTTAAACAGTTTTGGACACACCCTATCCCTAGGGGTTATTCATACTTTTGTGGCGTGAACCTGCGTCCTTGCATATTTATTTACACCAACTTAACGCTTATGTATCAACACATCAAGGTGCCCAGCGAAGGCCAAAAAATTACCCTTAATGCTGACTATTCGTTGAACGTACCCAACGAGCCCATCATCCCGTTTATTGAAGGAGATGGCATAGGTGTTGATATCACGCCTGTGATGATTAAGGTGGTCGATGCCGCTGTGACCAAAGCCTACGGTGGCACGAAAAAAATTCACTGGTTGGAAGTGTATGCCGGTGAAAAATCAACCCAAGTCTATGGCCATGATGTCTGGCTACCCGATGAAACTCTGCATGCCTTGCGTGATTATGTGGTGTCCATCAAAGGTCCACTCACCACTCCCATTGGTGGAGGCATTCGCTCGCTGAATGTCGCTATGCGTCAGGCGCTTGACTTGTATGTTTGCCTGCGTCCCATTCAATATTTTGAAGGCGTTCCCAGCCCGGTCAAAGAGCCTCACAAAACCAATATGGTCATTTTCCGTGAAAACGCAGAAGACATTTACGCCGGTATCGAATTTGAAGCCCAATCATCCAGTGCCTTGAAACTCATCAAGTTTTTACAAGAAGAGATGGGTATTACAAAAATTCGTTTTCCTGATACCTCGGGCATTGGCATCAAACCCGTGTCGCGTGAAGGCACAGAGCGCCTGGTGCGCAAGGCCATTGAGTACGCTATCAATAATGACAAGCCCAGTGTGACCATTGTTCACAAGGGCAACATCATGAAGTTCACCGAAGGCGCTTTCCGCGACTGGGCCTACGCATTGGCACAAAAAGAATTTGGCGCTCAACTTATCGACGCGGGCCCATGGTGTCAATTCATAAATCCAAAAACAGGCAAAAACATCATCATCAAAGACAGCATTGCCGATGCCTTTTTGCAGCAAATTTTGCTAAGACCCGCAGAATACAGCGTGATAGCGACACTAAACCTCAATGGAGACTATATTTCTGACGCTTTGGCAGCCCAAGTGGGCGGCATCGGCATTGCACCTGGTGCCAATCTATCAGACTCTGTAGCCTGTTTTGAAGCCACCCATGGCACAGCACCCAAATATGCTGGTAAAAATTATGTGAACCCTGGTTCTGAAATTTTGTCAGCAGAAATGATGCTACGCCATATAGGCTGGATCAAAGCCGCTGACATCATCATCAATGCCATGCAGCGCGCTATTCAAAGCAAAAAGGTCACTTACGACTTTGCCCGTCTGATGGAGGGTGCTACACAGGTAAGCTGTTCGGGATTTGGGGATGTGATGATTGACTTCATCCAGCTTTAACCTGGATTCCTCAGTTGACCGCTTATTATTTTCACTAAATCGTTATGAAAATTGATATTTGTTACTTCGATGGAAGTGTACCCTTTAGGTCAAAGCGCTACGCACCCGATTGAGCTACTGGCGACCTTTGAAGTGCATCCGTAATCGCTACTCTCGATGATACGGATGATGGGCGTTGATCGACCAGGCACGGTAAAGCTGCTCAATCAGCAGAACGCGCACAAAGGCATGTGCCAGGGTCAAGTCTGACAAGCGAATGCGTTCGTGGGCAGATTGCAGCAGCGCAGGGTCAAGACCGTCAGGGCCACCAATGACCAAGGCTACGTCGCTATCTGACAACTGCCAGTCTTTGAGCTTGTCTGCCAGCACCTTGGTTGACAGTGCTGTCCCGCGTTCGTCCAAAGCGACTACGTGATAGCCTTTGGGAATGGCCGCTTCAATGCGTGTGCGCTCTGCGGCATAAATGACATCGAGCGATTTTGAGGCACGCGGCTCGGTTTTGACGGCCTTCAGCGCCAATTTAATCTCTGGCGGAAAACGTTTGGCGTAATCGTCCCATGCTGTCTGTGCCCAGTGGGGTATGCGCTGCCCCACGGCCACCATCAACAAATGCATGATCAAACTTTGCGGCTGGCAGCCTTGGCTTTGACTTGTTTTTTAGAGGGAAAAGCCTCTTCAACTCCTTTTTTGGCCGCGCTGGAGCGTTTCAAACTCACCGCAGGTTTGGCTGATTGAGAAGGCTTTGCCACGACGGGTTTCATTGCGCCAAACTTGAGCCGTACGGGCTTTTCGCCCCATAACTCTTCAAGACGGTAATACTGGCGAATATGAGGCTGCATCACATGCACCACGGCCTGACCGCAATCCACAATGATCCACTCCCCATTGTCTTGACCCTCCAAGCGCGGCTTGACAAAACCCGCATCACGCACGGCATCCATCACACTCGCTGCTAAGGCGCGGGTTTGACGGTTGGACGTGCCAGAGGCGATAACAACACGCTCAAACAAAGACGAGAGATATTCAGTATCAAACACCACAATGTCTTGCGCTTTGACATCTTCGAGTCCATCCACAATGGCACGCTGAAGTTTCTGGATTTTTCGTTTTTGGGTTGAGGAGGCGGTAGCGGTAGCGGCGGTCGTATTTGGGGTGGAAATTTGGTTCATCATCAAAAGGTTTGGTAAAGGTGGTGGTCGGCAATATAACGCACAACGGGTTCGCTCACCAGCGCCGTCACATCTTGCTGCGCGGCAAGTTGTGTACGGATGTCGGTGGCACTGATATTCATGCAGGGCAGTGCGAGTTGCCTAAAGCGTGAGGGATACAATTTTTGAGGCTCAAATGTGCCTCCAAGGCTTATGGAATAAGCACGATCAGCTATACATACAGTAGCAATTTGCACTATGTTTTGCCAAGATTTCCAGGTGTGCAAATCGTTTGCCTGGTCTGCACCCATGATTAAAAACAGCTCGGTATGGGGCATAGCTGCCTGCATCTCGCTCAACGTGTCAAGGGTGTAGCTAGGGCCGCTTCGCACAGTTTCACGCACATCCACCACGGCTTGGGGCATTGGTTCAAAAGCCAGTTGCACCATGGCAATACGATGGGCAGCAGCAGTCAGCACACGCTTTTTATGCCACGCCTGGCCCGTGGGGACGATGTACAACTGGTCTAATGACAACTGTTTGAGGGCTGCCTGTGCCAGTGCCAGATGGGCGAGGTGAGGCGGATCAAACGCGCCACCCATCACCCCCACACGCTGCAACACCGCACGACTACCAGGCACGTGGTGTGAATGTGGGTGAATTGCTGAGTTCAATGCTTTCGCCATTTTGGCAAAGCACATAAAACCCCTGTTGTTGGGCATAGGCTTTGACGTTGTCGTTCATCACCATGGAAGCTACAGCACCCAGTAATCGATGGTTTTTGTAAAGCGGCAACACGCGCTTGATTTTTTCCATTCTCTCAAGGTGTTCATCCACATGCTCAATTTTGAGCTTGCTTTTGCACTCCACAGCCACCATCGTGCCATCGTTGATCACCAAAAGGGCAATTTCAACCGATTCACCCTCTCGATTGGCTTCAACTTCCCTATGGCATGCATGCACATCAATGTCTTGTTGCTGAAACAGTTTCACCACGGCAGGTGCCACCATGTGCTCGACAAACTCGCCCAACCGGTTACCCAAATCACCGAGTTGTTTGGACAGGTTTTTGAGAACCTTGTCCATTTCAGCGCGGCTTTCTTTGAGGAAACGATCGGTTTCCTTAAACCGACAGTCGGTTTCTTTAAACTGATGTGCAGTTTCCTGAAACATGTTCCAGAGGTCTTCGCGTGTCAGCAGGGATGTTTCAAGGGGTGTCATTTTGATGCATCTTTCAACTTGCTGCACCTTTAATGGCACGGTAGCCAATATCCGTGCGATATTGCAAGCCATCAAAATGAATGCCCGCAGCTACTTCATAAGCACGGTGCTGTGCCAGGCGCACGTTATCAGCCAATGCAGTCACGCACAACACCCGACCGCCTGATGTTCGCAATTGATCGTTGTGCCAAACCGTACCGGCATGAAACACACAGGAATCTTCGGTTTCAGGCGGCAGACCTGTGATGTTATCGCCCGTGCGGGGCGACTGCGGATAACCGTGGGCGGCGAGCACAACACCGAGTGCTGTGCGCCTGTCCCATTGCAACTCGACTTGGTCAAGTTTGCCGTGTAGGCCGGGTTCAGTCGCAGCCATCAGCACATCGACCAAATCGGTTTTCAGGCGCATCATGATGGGTTGAGTTTCGGGGTCTCCCATGCGGCAATTGAACTCAAGCGTTTTAGGGTTGCCGTCGGCATCAATCATCAGCCCCACGTATAAAAACCCTGTAAAAACAATGCCATCTTTGCCAAGGCCGCGCACCGTGGGCAAAATAATGTCGTGTATCACACGTGCATGAACATTCGGTGTGACCACCGGTGCTGGCGAATAAGCCCCCATGCCGCCGGTGTTGGGGCCAAAATCGCCGTTGAGCAAGCGTTTGTGATCCTGGCTAGTCGCCAGTGGCAACACGTTTTTGCCATCGACCATCACAATAAAGCTGGCTTCTTCACCTGGTAAAAACTCTTCAATCACCACGCGAGACTGCACCGTGCCATCCTCATCAGCCTTCAGCATGGCATCCACAGCCTCATGCGCTTGCGCCAGGGTTGTGGCCACCACCACACCTTTACCAGCAGCCAGACCATCGACTTTGATCACAATGGGTGCGCCCTTGTGATCGATATGGGCATGGGCGGATGCTGCATCAGAAAAGGTTTCAAACTCAGCCGTGGGAATATTGTGGCGCTTCATGAAAGCCTTGGCGAAGACCTTGGAACTTTCGAGTTGGGCAGCAGCTTGCGTGGGACCAAAAATGCGCAGACCCTGTCGGCGAAATTCATCGACCACTCCGGCTGCCAACGGCACTTCAGGCCCCACCACTGTCAGCCCTATTTTTTGCGCCTGCGCCCAGTCACAAAGCGCTTTGACATCGGTGATAGGCACATTTTCAAAGCGATCATCTTGCGCTGTGCCGCCGTTGCCGGGTGCGATGTAAATTTTGTAGGTTTTATCTGACTGTGCCAGTTTCCAGGCCAGTGCATGTTCGCGGCCACCGCTACCAATGACGAGAATTTTCATAAGCTATCCGTATCCATTTCGGCGTTGTGATAAACATTTTGCACATCGTCTAGGTCTTCGATGGCATCGAGCAACTTTTGCATGCGTGCTGCATTGTCGCCTGTCATTTCAATCGGGTTTTCCGCTCGCATCGTCACTTCAGCGATTTCAGGCATCAAGCCCGCACCCACCAGGGCGTTTTTGACAGTTTCAAAATCTGCTGCTGATGTGATGACCTCCATCGCACCATCATCGTGCGCCACCACATCGTCAGCCCCTGCTTCAAGTGCGACTTCCATCACGACATCTTCACTGAGACCCGGCGCAAAAATAATCTGACCGCAGTGCCTGAACTGAAAAGCCACCGATCCCTCTGTGCCCATATTGCCACCAAACTTGGCAAAAGCGTGTCGAACTTCGGCTACGGTGCGAACTTTGTTGTCGGTCATGGTATCCACAATGATGGCCGCACCCCCAATGCCGTACCCCTCATAACGAATTTCTTCGTAGGTGACACCCTCGGCGTTGCCCGTGGCTTTGTCAATGTTGTACTTGACGCGATCAATGGGCATGTTGGCTGCCTTGGCCCGGTCAACTGCGAGGCGCAAGCGCGGGTTGGCGGACAAATCCGCCCCACCCGAGCGGGCTGCCACAGTGATTTCACGAATGATTCGTGTCCATATCTTGCCGCGTTTTTCGTCCTGGCGATTTTTGCGATGCTGAATATTGGCCCATTTGCTATGTCCTGCCACGGTAATTCCTTGAAAAATTCGTTACGCTATCGGCTTAATTGTACTTTTTGAGTGTGCCATGCCCAAAACCATCCTTATCGCCCAACACGGACAAAACCAATGTTTTCTGCAAGCCGACCAGGCCAACCGCCACGGTTTGATTACCGGTGCCACTGGAACAGGTAAAACCATTACCCTTCAAACCATGGCCGAAGGCTTTGCCAAACTCGGTGTGCCTGTATTTATGGCCGACATCAAAGGCGACCTGACCGGTATTTCATGCGCTGGAGTTTATACGTCAAAAATGGCTAAAACGCTGACTGAGCGTGCGTTACCAGCTCCTGAATTTGAAGCATTTTCCACCACATTGTGGGATGTTTTTGGACAACAGGGACACCCCGTTCGCGCCACAGTGAGCGACCTAGGCCCTTTGCTGCTCTCTCGCATGTTAAACCTAAACGACACTCAGGCGGGCGTTTTGCAACTGGTTTTCAAAATTGCAGATGATGATGGTTTGCTACTTTTGGATATGAAAGACCTGCGCGCCATCTGTCAGCATGTAGGAGAGAACGCCTCTTGCTACACCACAGAATACGGCAACATCAGCGCGGCCAGCATGGGTGCGATTCAGCGTGGGTTGATGCAAATTGAACAGCAGGGAGGACATCAATTTTTTGGTGAGCCTATGCTCAATATTGACGATTTCATGCAAACCGATACCCAAGGGCGTGGCTTTATCAACATTTTGGCAGCAGACCAACTGATGAATTCGCCCAAACTGTATGCCACATTGTTGCTCTGGCTACTGAGCGAATTGTTTGAACACTTGCCTGAAGTGGGTGATCTTGATCAACCCAAACTGGTTTTTTTCTTTGACGAAGCCCACCTGCTTTTTGCCGATGCCCCCAAGGTTTTGGTTGAACGCATTGAACAGGTGGTGCGATTGATACGTTCCAAAGGCGTGGGCGTGTATTTCGTCACGCAAAACCCGCTTGATATTCCCGACACTGTGCTCGCCCAATTGGGAAACCGCGTGCAGCACGCTTTGCGCGCCTTTACCCCGCGTGACCAAAAAGCTGTCAAATCTGCCGCTGACACCATGCGCCCCAATCCAGGTCTCGATGTAGCCGCGGCCATCTCGGAACTGGGTGTGGGTGAAGCCTTGGTGAGTTTTCTAGATGAAAAAGGCCGCCCCTGTCCGACACAACGGGTGTATGTGCTACCACCTGCCAGCCAGATAGGGCCTATTTCCCAAGAGCAGCGCCACCATCTTCTGGCACAGTCCATCGTCGCCGGTGTCTATGAAAAAACACTGGATCGAGAATCTGCATTTGAGAAACTCAAAGGACGCTCCGTTCCAGCAGAAAACCCAAACACCAACGTTGATTCAGGTGGCTTTTTGAGCAGCATAGGGTCGGGATTAGGTGGCTTATTGAGCGGTGGCGGGGGCAGGAGAACCTCCATTGGCGAACAGTTGTTCAAAAGCGCTGCCAGTTCCATTGGACGCGAAGTGGGTCGTCAAATTATTCGTGGCGTACTCGGCGGTATTTTGGGTCGTCGGTGATGGTGAATGCTGTTGGGCTACAGTGCGTTACAGTGCCGCCCGGCTTGGCCCCATCCAATCAGAGAGCTTGTTTTCTAAAAACCAAAGGGTTTGCTGTCAGACGCTTGTTACCAAAATTCCCAACATTCAATTCAAGCGCTGCCATTTGCGTGGCGGCCTCGTGGGCTTGCAAAGCCTGCACCACATCGTCAAGGTCGCCATCCATGATAGACAGCAATTTGTAGAGCGTGAGGTTAATGCGATGGTCGGTCAATCGACCTTGAGGGAAGTTATAGGTACGAATGCGATCGCTACGGTCGCCACTTCCAACCAGGCTTTTGCGCTCGGCAGATTCTTTGGCGGCGCGCTCACTGCGGTCTTTTTCCTGAATGCGTGCGGTCAAAACTCTGAGCGCCTGAGCCTTGTTGCTGTGCTGGCTGCGTCCATCCTGGCATTCGGCCACAATGCCCGTGGGCAGGTGGGTGATGCGAACAGCGGAGTCCGTTTTATTGATGTGCTGGCCGCCCGCTCCGCTGGCGCGGTAGGTGTCAATGCGCAAATCAGCAGGATTGAGGGCAATGGCCTGTGCCTCATCGGGTTCGGCCATCACGGCAATGGTGCAGGCGCTGGTGTGAATGCGCCCCTGTGTTTCTGTCACTGGCACACGTTGTACGCGGTGGCCGCCTGATTCAAACTTGAGCGATCCATAAACACCTGCATCATCGCCACGCCCCTCGATGCGAATCACCAGCTCTTTGTAACCCCCTAGCTCACTGGCAGATTCGCTGATGATTTCATACTTCCAGCCTCTGCGGTCGCAGTAGCGAAGATACATGCGTGCCAAGTCGGCTGCAAACAAGGCTGATTCATCGCCCCCTGTGCCTGCACGAATTTCCACAAATGCAGGACGTGCATCATCCGGATCTTTGGGAAGCAACATGCGCAGGAGTTCGGTTTCCAATTGCTGTAAATCTGCACTGGCGGCATCCATCTCATCCTTGACCATCGCCGCCATCTCTTCATCATCTTCTGTGTCTTTTTGCATGTCTTGTGCGCTTGTTAAGTCAGACTCACGTTGCTGATAGCGCTGCCAGCGACTGGCCACTGCAGCCACATCTGTGTGCTCGCGTGATAAAACCAGAAACTGCTTCATGTCGCTGATGATGTCTTGGCGTGAGAGCAAAAAGTCAAGTTCGCCCAATCGATCAGAGTAACTTGCAAGTTGTTGTTTTAGGAAAGGTTTCATTGTGTTTAGTGCGGTAAAAGTCAAATGCTCGAATAAATTGGGTTGATCAAAACGTAACCGTTTAGACCTCATGTCAAATGCCGATAGGGGTAGGGAAGAGCTTTCGCCCTCCCCTATCGATGGTGGGGTCTAAACGGTTACATCAAAACAGCCTGGATTTTGCTTTGCTTCATCTGGGTCATGGGTAACATTCCCGACTCACCTGAATTTTTCTTAAAATGGGTATGAAGTTTGGATCAAAATCGGTCTGAAAATTGTAGTGATACAAATAATATTTTTATACATCAATCAGTTAAATTCAATTACTGGGATAAATAAGCATGTCTGCATGTCTTATTCATCCTGCAACTTTTGTGAAATATCTCATGAACTCTCCTCAAGTCGAACTCCACATCAACAACCACGGTGTCATTACCCTTGAACTTGACCAGGATAAAGCGCCAGCGTCTGTCGCCAATTTTCTGGATTACGTGCTCAAAGGCTATTACAACAATACCATTTTTCACCGTGTTATTCCCGGCTTCATGGTGCAAGGCGGCGGCATGGAACCGGGCATGCAGCAAAAAACCTGTGGTGTGCCCATCACCAACGAGGCCAATAACGGCCTGAAAAACGTCAAGTACAGTGTTGCCATGGCACGCACCGGCGACCCCCATTCCGCCACTGCACAGTTTTTCATCAATGTGGCAGACAATGTCTTTTTGAACCACAAAAACCCCAATCAACAAGATTGGGGATATGCCGTGTTTGGCAAAGTCGTGGCGGGAACTGATATTGTGGACAAAATCAAGGCCGTTAAAACCAGTCGCCGTGGCTACCATGACGATGTGCCTGTTGAAGACGTGGTGATTGAAAAAGCCGTCGCGTTGTAAATGATGGATATCGCCAGACCGGATCGACTGGTTTGGCCTGTGGTCAATGCACCCTCTTGTTGGCGCACAATTGACCTGATGGCTGACTTGCATCTACAAGACAGCGATGTGGCCACCTTCACGGCTTGGCAGCACTACATGGCCAGCACTCAGGCTGATGCCCTGTTTATTCTGGGTGATTTATTTGAGGTTTGGGTGGGTGACGATATCGCCGTATGCAACCCCCATCAACCCATTGGTTTTGAAGCCCGGTGTCAGCACATTCTGGCCGATGCCTCTTTGCGCATGAGTCTGTTTTTCATGCACGGCAATCGCGATTTTTTGTTGGGGCCAGTGGCCGCCCAAGCCTGCGGCATGACACTACTCTCTGACCCCACCGTGCTGGTGTTTGATCAACAGCGTTGGTTGTTGTCACATGGCGATGCCCTTTGTTTGGACGACATTCCCTATCAGCAGTTTCGCAGGCAGGTTCGCACAGAGACCTGGTGTCATGAATTTTTGGTCAAACCCTTGAGGGAGCGACAAGCAATGGGTCGCAGTTTGCGGGCGCAGAGTACATCCCACAAGTCCATGAATGTTGATATCAATATTTTGGCAGCACAGCATTGGCTAGATGTGGCAGATGCCCCTACGCTGATTCATGGCCACACCCATCATCCCTACGATCGCATCCTGTCTTTAGCAGACACCAAACATCAGCGATATCTAGCGCTTGGCGACTGGAATATGAGCGCCACGCCCCCAAGGTCTGACGTGCTAAGGTTAAGCACAGGGGCAACAACAAAACGACTGAATGCCGATGGGGTTTCAAAGTGATGTGGTGTCTGCCATGCTTGACTTAAGTTGCAAAAATCATAGCAAACTAAGCAAGTGGGACGTGCGTTAGAGGCTGATTTCTTGATCGTAAAAGACTAAAAAAATCATAGCATCATTCCTGGGAGCGAGGGGTGCGTTTCAAAGTGATGGGGTGCAATACAAAAACCAAATCCCCCCTAACCCCCCTTTTTCAAAGGGGGGACAAATACAGCGCTTTGCCCAAATAGGCTAACCGTTCTCATTTCCCCCCTTTGAAAAAGGGGGGTTAGGATATGGTCAACAATAAGTTGTGCATTTGGCCGTCAGA
>CAIYWD010000129.1 GCA_903929815.1 uncultured beta proteobacterium | reverse complement strand
CACTGCGTCGTTACAAATCGCTTATGTGGCTGGGCCACACCGCACGATTTGCGCCTAGCATTGCATCTTTAACTCTGACGGCCAAATGCACAACTTATTGTTGACCATATCCTAAGGATATGGTCAACTGAGGAATCCAGGTTGACGCCCTACCCACACACATGACTGTCCGGCTTGGAATCGTTGGCAGAAAATCGATGCACCAAGGGGTGCGTTTCAACGACACCCAACAAAACTCACCTCTGGAAGCGTGGGCATCTTGCCCGCGCTTCCAGGAATGATGCTATGATTTTTTGCGATATTTTATATTAAGAAATCGGCCTCTAACGCCCGTCCCACTTGCATAGTTTGCTATGATTTTTGCAACTTAAAGCAGACATGGCAGTCACCACATCACTTTGAAACGCACCCTGCACCAAGTCTGACAGACTGTTAGATCATTAAATCAGTCCCTGCGACATCATGGCATCGGCTACCTTGGCAAAGCCCGCAATGTTGGCACCATCAACATAGCTCAAAGAACCGTCTGCGCGGCGACCATGTTGCAAGCAGGCATTGTGAATGCTGCGCATGATGTCGTGCAAGCGTTTATCCACTTCATCACGCGGCCATGACAGGCGCATGGCGTTTTGGCTCATTTCCAAGCCTGAAGTAGCTACACCACCTGCATTGCTGGCTTTGCCGGGCGCATACAGCACCTTGGCCTCTTCAAACACTTTGACCGCCTCAAGGGTGGAGGGCATGTTGGCACCTTCGGCCACACACTTGACCCCGTTTTTCACTAGAGTAGCCGCATCCGTGCCGTCCAATTCATTTTGGGTAGCGCAAGGCAGCGCCACATCCACAGGAACGGCCCAAGGGCGAATATTGGATTCAAAGTGAGTCTTGGTACGCTGTGCGTAGTCACTGACACGACCATAAAGATGGTTTTTGACTTCCATCAGTTCAGCCAGCTTTTCGGTGGTAAAACCACTTTCGTCGATCACGGTGCCGCTGGAATCAGACACGGTGATGACCTTGGCACCAAGGGCTATGGCCTTTTCAACGGCGTATTGGGCCACGTTGCCAGAACCTGACACGCTCACGCGCAGGCCGTCGAAGCTCATGCCTTTTTGCTTGAGCATCTCCTCTGCAAAATAAACGGTGCCGTAGCCAGTGGCCTCAGGGCGAATCAGCGAGCCACCAAACGACAAACCCTTGCCGGTGAACACGCAATCTGCACGATTGGTGAGTTTCTTCACCATACCCACAATAAAGCCCACTTCACGCCCCCCCACGCCAATGTCGCCTGCGGGAACATCAGTGTCCGATCCAACATGGCGGAACAACTCAGTGGCAAACGACTGGCAAAAACGCATGACTTCAGCCGGGCTTTTACCTTTGGGGTCAAAGTCTGAACCGCCCTTGGCACCACCCATTGGTAACGTGGTCAGGGCATTTTTCAGGGTTTGCTCAAAAGCCAAAAACTTCAAGATGGACAGATTGACCGATGGATGAAAGCGCAAGCCGCCTTTGTAAGGGCCAATAGCCATGCTGTGCTGAATACGGTAGCCACGATTGACCTGAACTGTGCCGTGATCGTCTTGCCACGAGACGCGAAACATCACAACCCGTTCAGGTTCAACCAGACGCTCCAACAAACCATGCTCGGCATACTTGGGGTGGGCGGCAATGAAAGGCCACAGGCTTTCCATGACCTCAGTAACGGCTTGTAAAAACTCAGGCTGGCCAGGATTGCGCTGGGCAACATAGTCCAAAAATGTGTTGACAGAAGAGAATTTCATATTAGCGATGCTCCAAAAAAGTGCATAGCATAATACAAAATCAGCACGATAGCATCAAAAAACGCCAAAGAGGTGCATGAATGGCATGAATGTACGAAAAAACTTGTTGAATGCCAATGAAAGCATCAAAAGTGTGCATTCATGCATTGAGCGTCAAGTTGGCAGAAAACCTTCGACTGACAAATACCGCTCACCCGTGTCATAGTTAAAGCCCAACACGGTGGTGCCTATCGGTAGTTCAGGCAGCTTTTTCGCAATGGCGGCCAAAGTAGCGCCGCTGGAAATGCCCACAAGCAAGCCCTCTTCACATGCACTGCGGCGAGCATACTCACGGGCAGGTTCGGCATCTACCAAAATCACGCCATCAAGCAACTCAGTCTTGAGATTTTGAGGGACAAATCCAGCACCAATGCCCTGAATGGGGTGTGGTGAAGGCGCACCACCCGAGATCACGGGCGAAGCGGCAGGTTCTACAGCAAAGACCTGAAGATGAGGCCACTTGGCTTTGAGCACCTGCGTCACGCCACTCAGGTGACCACCCGTTCCCACGCCGGTGATCAAAGTGTCAATGCCATCGGGGAAGTCTGCCAGAATTTCCTGCGCTGTGGTGCGCACATGGACATCAATATTGGCGGGGTTATCAAACTGCTGAGGCATCCACGCACCAGGAATGCTCTGCAGCAGTTCATTTGCACGGGCAATCGCGCCCTTCATGCCTTTTTCTCGCGGTGTTAATTCAAAGCTGGCCCCATAAGCCAGCATCAAGCGCCGGCGCTCCACACTCATGCTATCGGGCATCACCAAAATCAGTGGGTAACCTTTGACTGCTGCAACCATGGCCAAACCCACGCCGGTGTTGCCCGAAGTAGGTTCAATGATGGTAGCACCCGGCAAAAGCGCACCAGACTGTTCAGCCGCTTCGACCATCGCCAGCGCAATACGATCCTTGATAGAACCAGCAGGGTTAGATCGCTCGGACTTGACATAAACATTATGCGTGTTGCCAAATAAACGGTTGATACGGATATGTGGTGTATTGCCAATGGTTTGAAGAACGTTGTCAGCTTTCATAAAACTCCCAAGATGAAAAAAAAATGATGATTGTGACAGTTCAATTGCCAGTCATTCATAGCGTATGAAATTTAATCAATGAATCAACAGGATAGATGTGTGTAAAAACTAAATTCAGAAATTCTGATTCACGTGGAATTTCTAATGGCATTTTGTAGAAGCGCCATATTGGGGGGTAACCGTTTAGGATATGGCAGTTTTGCCACCCCGAATCATGAAACACATACTGGGAACGCGGGCATCTTGCCCGTTTTTGGCACAGCCAATCCAATGCGGGCAAGATGCCCGCGCTCCCAGAGCCTTTCACGTTAAAATTGTTTTAAATATCTCTTATTTTTATTCAAGATCATATACTTGAATAAATAATGGAGATAAACCAGTGTCAGCGCCGCTGGTGGCGTGAAGCTCCAGCGGCTATGGTGCTTACTCGATCATCAAACGCTGGCTGGTGTTTATGGTCATTTTTTTCGGCAGTGTTAGCGTCAGCACGCCGTTGTCGAACTTGGCTTTGGCTTGCGCCTGGTCAATGTCGACCGGTAACTGAAAACTGCGTGACACAGCACCGAAATAACGCTCACTGCGCAACACCTTGTCGTCTTTGGTACTGCTGTCTTGCTGCTTGACTTCGGCACGCAGCGACACCATGCTGCCATCGATGGTGACCTGAATGTCCTCCTTGGGAACACCTGGAATTTCAGCATAGACGGTGTAGCAATCGTCAGTTTCCTTCACATCGACCTTGATCTGTGCCGGAGTTGGCAGCGGATCTCCGTGCAGAGGTCTGACATAAAAAGCCGGTGCGACATCGCGGAGGAAGTCGTCAAAAAGGCTGCTACTTTTAATCAAAGTATTCATTGGTTTCATCCTTTCAATAAGTGGCTTGGAGGCATTTGAGGCATTTAAAGTCACAGCGACCATGAACTCCTCTTTCACTAGATGCGGACAATCCACCTACTTTTCAAGGGCTGCGTTTATTTTTTTGTTGATTCTCAGCAACTCCAGACATCCTCAGAATGGCCATGAAATCTGGTTGAAATTTGGACAAAATTGAGTAGAAAAACTCTAGCGCCCAGATGAATCGACTGGCACGTTCCATCAATACAATAATCCAACCTTGACAATCTTCTACTGGGACATTCTTCTCAACTTTAGTTGTACAACTCATCACCTTTGATAGACAGATGCTCAAACTCTTGCTACATGATTGTTATGTAACTGTTTTTTAATTTTTCTCGATGGAACTTCAGTCCAATAGCTTGAACTCCCCTGTTTTACTCAATATCGCGCCTGGGCAGACTTTTCCATTAGCTCACATGGCTTGGGGCGCTGATACAAGTGCGCCTGGCTTGCTGTGTATGGGTTCTGATTTGTCGGTCAGTACGCTGCTACAGGCTTACCAGCATGGTATTTTTCCATGGTTTAGTGATGGTGAACCTATCTTGTGGTGGAGTCCAAACCCACGCATGGTGCTTGATGTAGACAAATTTCGATTGCACCATTCCCTCAAAAAAACCTTGAAACACTTTGCAGGAGACACTGCCTGCACTATTCGCATGGATTTTGCATTTGAGCAAGTCATTTTGGCCTGTGCAACAAGCCAACGGTATGGGCAAAGAGGAACATGGATAGTGCCAGAGATGGTTCATGCTTACATCCGTTTGCATCAGGCAGGCTTGGCTCACAGTGTGGAAACCTGGGTGAATGATCAATTGGTCGGTGGACTTTACTGTGTGGCAATAGGCCACGCAGTGTTTGGCGAGTCCATGTTTCATCGCAGCACCGATGCATCAAAAATAGCCTTGGCAGCATTGGTGTGTTTTTGTCATCAGCACGGCATCACGCACATTGATTGTCAACAAAACACACAGCATTTGGCTTCGCTGGGGGCACGAGAAATGTCGAGGCAGACATTTATTGCGGAGCTTGATGTATTTACACGGCAACCCGCACCACAGTGGCATTACTCACGCGAGTACTGGACTTCACTTTCCTTTTTTTCTTGACATGTCTATCTTCGTACCACGTGACGCAACAAGACCACCAGCCCCATGGCGGCCACGGTAAGCCCAATCACCAGTGCAATCCAAAAACCAGCAGCCCCCATAGCTTGATCGGGTTTGAATGGCATCCAGCTCGGCGCTAAACCCAAGGTACATCCCAGCGGCAATGCAAAACCCCAAAAGGCGGTCAAGTGAATGACCATTGGCGAACGGGTCACTTTATATCCGCGAATGGCGCAACTCGCCACAACTTGCGTGGCATCTGACAATTGAAATAGCGCTGCCAACAAAAGAAGTTTGGCAGTCAGTGTGATGATCGCTGCATCACTGGTGTAGGCGCTGGCAATTTGTGTGTTGAAAACTGCAATCAACATGGCAGAGACTATTGCAAATCCCATTGCCAACGCCAGGCCCACCCAGGATTGGTAACGTGCCAACGCAAAATTGTTCGCTCCCAGTGACTGCCCAACTCGTGTCAGAAGTGCCAAACCCAGACTGAGTGGCATCATAAACACCAGCCATGAAAAATTTAGCGCAATCTGGTGCGCTGCCACCTGTACGCTACCCAACTCAGCAATCAATAGGGCAATCAGACTAAAAGCGCTGGTTTCAGCAAAATAGGTCACACCAATTGGCATTCCCAATGCCAGCAAAGTTTTTATGTGCGGCCAGTTCGGCCATTCAAATTGCCCCAATGGCCAAGTACTTCGGTACGCTGGCGAGCGATACATCCACCCAATCAGCGCAACAAAACTAAATGTCACAGTGATCAGCGTAGCCCAGGCGCAACCCAAACCGCCCAGACGTGGAAAACCCAACATGCCAAACACCAGTACCCAATTGGTTGCAATATTAAGCAGTAGGCAAAGTAGTGCAATCACCATCAGCGGCTTGGTTTGGTTGATGCTGGTGCTATAGCCAGACAAAACCCGAAATACAGCAAAGAACGGCAGTGCCAAACTGGTGATCCTGACAAAATGAATGGCCAGTTCATGGACACGAGGCTCTAGAACCATCTTGTCAAACAACAGAGCAGCCCAGTTGGAACAACCGAAAGCCAGTATCCCCACCCCCAACGCTTTCCACATCGCCTGACGAACCATGGAAGGTACTGCGTTCAATTGACCTGCACCCACCAAGTGGGCTACTACGGGATTGATGGACATCAACAATCCCATAACGCTAATCATCATCAAATTCCAGATAGACACTCCCAACGACACGCCTGCCAGGTCTTGCGCACTGGCGTGACCAGCCATGGCGACATCCACCACAGCCATGCCAACCAAGGCCAGTTGCCCCACCAAAATGGGCCAAGCCAAATGCCAAAGCGCAAGCATCTCAGCCTGCAAACGGTTACGCTTTATGGAATATCTCAATGGTTTTAAAAGAAAATGTCTCAATCGTGACAACCTGCTACAGTAGATATGGAGCTTTTGTTTTTTCGGGGTGCAATTCAATTACACGGGTGCGTTTCAAAGTGATGTGGCTTTGCGACATCCAAATCCCCCCTAACCCCCTTTTTTCAAAGGGGGGAATGAGAACGGTTAGCCTATTTGGGCAAAGCGCTGTATTTGTCCCCCCCTTTGAAAAAGGGGGGTTAGGGGGGATTTGGTTTTTGT
>CAIYWD010000128.1 GCA_903929815.1 uncultured beta proteobacterium | reverse complement strand
TCCCAAAATGCCATTCATTGGCGTGCGAATCTCATGGCTCATGTTGGCCAAAAACGCGGATTTGGCTTGGGTGGCTGATTGAGCGTCGTTGCGTGCGATAACCAGCTCGGCAGCACGCTTTCCTTTTTCTTCGCTCTGGAATGTCAGCTCATCGTTAGCGATAACCAGCTCGGCAGCACGCTTTCCTTTTTCTTCGCTCTGGAATGTCAGCTCATCGTTAGCGATAACCAGCTCGGCAGCACGCTTTCCTTTCTCTTCGCTCTGGAATATCAGCTCATCGTTAGCGATAACCAGCTCGGCAGCACGCTTTCCTTTTTCTTCGCTCTGGAATGTCAGCTCATCGTTAGCGATAACCAGCTTGGCCTCAGTGAGTTTCAAGGGCGATATATCCACAAAGGCCCAGATCGTTGCTTCGTAGTCTGAGGGCAAACGCGCACCTGAAATATTGAACCATTTCAAAGAACCATTCTTGTGACACCACTGATGCTGCCCGTGGTAAACCCGTCCCGCATTGATTTCAGCGTAGGCTTCACAAGCAAAGGCATTAAACGCATCGTCACTCAGATAAAAATTCCTGGTTGTCATGCCGCACATTTCATCGGTTTCATATCCCAACATTTTGGCCATGGCAGGGTTCACCCATCGCATCACACGTTGAGACACGATGGCAAAGCCTACGACATCGCTTTGCAAAATAGCTTCTTGATCAGCCAGTAATTTGGCCAATTTGTCTTCTGAAGACTTACGCTCTGTGATGTCTTGAATAAAGCCAAATATCTTGATGGGGGTTCCCTGACTATCCCGTACTAACTTACCTATGGCGTGGACGACCCTGGTTGGCGACCCGTCGGCGGGCTTTATGACGAACTCACCGTCATACACATGGCTCTGGCTGATCAGATCAGTAAAAGTCCGGCGAACCGGATCATGTTCAGGAAAATCAGCCAATAAGTCATCGTCATCCGCAATGTCGGGGGGAAACCCAAACTTGCCAGCCAAAGTCTGACGAACCCGATCATGTTGTTCAGGGACACATGCCAGAAAGTCATCCAAAGGGTAATCCGAGATGTCGGGTGGAAACCCAAATAGGTGCAGCATTTGTTTCGATGCCCGAACGATGTCGGTGTTGATGTCATAGACGCACGAACCAGTGCCACCGAGCCGTTGCGATGTGGCCATTTGTACTTCACTAAGATGAAGCGCCTTGTACTGTTCTGCGAGTAAATTTTGCGCTTGAATACGTTCGGTAATGATGCGTCGGACGTGTTGAACAAACGGGTGAAATATCAACAAGGCTTCAAAAATCAGTAGCAGCAAAGTAGTGACCCAGAGCGTTGTCTCTACTGTTTGCAAGCGGCTAACGGCCTGTTCTCCTTCGATCTGGTACCGGCTGACCATCTGATCGAGTGATCGTAGCAACTTGGTGGGTGCGTTTTGAAGAATATAGACAAACGCAGGGTGGGTCGAATTGAGTGCGTCATCGTCAAGCAACAGCAGTTGATTGACCATTTTGATGTAGGTGAGGACTTGGTCATTGAGTGCGTCAGGCCCATCAAAATACATGGCATGAACAGTGGCAGACATGGTGGAGGGGAGACCCATTTCCTTACTGCCATGAGTTAAACCCTCATGTGAACGCTCCATCAGTTGAATGGCATCTTTCAGCGTGCTGCGAATCTCTGATCGCTTATGCTGGGGGGCATCCTCCAACAGACTGGAAAACAGGGCTGTCCGCTGACTCAGCATGCGCTGACGGCCACTCACATTGACGATGGCCGATGTGCTTTTCTGCTCTGCAATCACCAAATCCAGGCTCAACCAGGCTGCTGTAGAGAGTGTTGCAACCAACGACAAAGCAATCACATAACGCAGGGTAAGCGCACGGCTGACCCCCAGGTCTTGCGTTAATTTTGACGGAACGCCAAACTTCATCAATTGGCTCCAATTTTGTCGTAATTGACTGAAACCCCTTGAGTTTGCCATGATTTGAATTCAATGTTTCACTCTTGCCCGCGAATTCGCAAAAAAGAAGCAAAACGTGGCAAGCCGTTGGACGTTCGGTCACGGTAGCGATAGGTCACGATCGAACCGATGAGGGGAGGAGCAGATCGCTGCTCGTCGGTGAAACCCGTACCCAAGGCAAATCGCTGTCCGTTGGGCAGTTCCAGGATCAAAGCGCCCAGTCTGCCGACGTGGCGGCCTTTGCCGGGCAGGTGGGCGACTACACGGGCATCTTCGTCTGGCATGGGCTTTAGCTTTTGTAGTGCATCACTGCGCCCAGGTGACCATAAGGCATTGGCACGGTGCAGCACCAATCCTTCTCCACCTGCTTGAACTGTTTGTTTCAGCAAGGCCTGTAAAGCTGTCTTGTTCGCTACCTGCTGCTGCGCCACCGCTTGAAGCCAGGGCTGGTTGGCTTGTTCCACCACGGTCAAAATGTGCGCAGCACGATCCGCAAATGAGCCTGTTGCACCCGGCAAATCAAAAATCATATATCGCAGCTCACGCCACTCGGCATCTACAGGGACATTTTTTCTCACCATCCCTGATAGCGCGTCGAAGCGACCACGTCCCAGCCATAATTCACCGTCGAGTGCCATCTTGGGTAAACCTTTGATAAACCAGTCAGGTGCAGCAATGGGACGGCCACTGCGAAAACGCAAGCGCTGACCATCCCAATAGGCTCTGACACCGTCTAGCTTTTCACTCACCAGAAAATGGCCAATATCCTGTCCTTCTTGCCAGGCCTTCGCCATCATGAGCGCGGGCAACATGGCCTGCTGATGCAACACCTCTGTGCTGGCAACCGATGCGCTCACAGGCAAAAACATGCCCCCCAACAGCATGACGCACACAGGGGTTATCGTTGATTTCATACGGTTCATCTTCCAACGCATGTTGTCTGTAGAGTCGCATTCGACCCATCCGAATGAATTCGGCATGACACAAACGGTTCTTTGGCCATGTCAGTCCTTTATGAAGACTGTCTAAACGCCATGATGGCCTGATTACGCAAGGTGCGCAGCAAAGCCAGTTCTTTTTCATCCACCACCAAGCCACCTTGTTCGGCTTTGTCGGCGTAAATCATGCCAAATGGCTTGCCTTTTTGAAGCAGGGGCAAAACCAAAAATGTGGGGGCGTTGAAAAACTGGCGATACCAGGCAGGCAGACTCGATGCAATACGCGGGTCACTCGCGTCGCTGATCAGAGTGTCAGCACCTTTGACACATACCGCAGTGAACAAATCAGGCTTGGCACTGGAACGCAACGGTACACAAAATGATTTGACCACCCCTTCAACACCTTGCCCCAAACCAAAACGACCCGTCAGTGCTTCAATTTTGGTATCACGCATACAAAAAATGACACGGTGAAATGCCAGTGCCCGAAACATGGCCTCCAAAATCATGCGCAAAACGTCACTGAGCCTGAAGTCCTCCACCATGACGTTGGTAATGTCCTGGATACCGGCAGCGAGTATTTGCGTTGTTTCTATGGCGCGCCGTTGCTCAGTGTCTGTGGCCTTGTTCATGGGAACTGGCGTTGCATGCAACTCAGTGGCTTGCAGGGTGTCAACATCACCAGTACTGAACATGGACAATTCTTCATCTATATCAATGTGTTGCAACAAATGCGCGACCGCAGAAGTCTGGGGCACAGAAATATCCATGGCATCAGCCAGCTCAATCAGTTTGCTGCGTGCAGTCACCGTGACTTCATACAGCGCCATGCTGTTGAATCCCAGTGTTTTGCTGTAGTGCCTGATGGATCGGTCAAGCCGACGCTTGACCACGACAGGGTCAGCATCAAGCATGTCGTGCATCATGTCGTTGGCTGCACAAGCGATCCAGCGTACTTGTTCCTGTAGTTCAGGCGATGGATGCGGTAGCGGTTCACCCGAAGGTTTGACCATACAGCGTTGAATATTTTCAGGTAAACCCCAGGCTATGGATACGCCTGATCCCAGTTCTTCGTAATTTAATCCCAAAACCTGTGTGGATGCAGTATCTTCACTAACAGGATCAGACTTGGCACCCACCAATCTGCGGATGGCTGCGGCTTCTTCTGGAAAGTAAAACTGCGCCAACATGCGTCCAAGATTTTGAAACAAGCCACCAATGAAGGCTTCTTCGTCATGACCTGAGGCGCGCCCAATTTCGGCTGCAATCGATGCTGCCATCAATGCACGAACAAATTCTTCTTTCAAAAATTGGGCATTGACCTTGTCGTGCATGTGATCGAGCAACACCAGACTCAACGCCATGTTGCGAATGCCGTTGAACCCGACCAGTGTGACCGCGCGTGACACCGTTCCCACTTTGTAGCCACGTGCGTAATGCGCACTGTTGACCAATCTCAACAATTTATTGGTGAGTGCCACATTTTTCAAAATCTCGTTGGTCACACTGCTCACGCTCTCCTTGTCAGACGTGGCCATGTTCTGGATGTGAAGGATCGATTCTGAAAGCGCCGGAAAGTCACTTTTATGACGCATTCTTCTCAACAAGAAATCAAGTGTGCCATTGGTACTGGGTCCTGCATCGGTATTGCCTGTGGCGTTCAAGCTGCTGAGCCATTGTGCTAGTGCATCCCGAAACGCTTGTGCGCTGGGGTAACGTTGATCGGGAGCAAAAGCCAATGCTTTGAGCACAATCGCTCGCAAAGGATCATCTAACCTGCCCAGAACGGCTGCTGGCAATTGCAAAGGCTCATGACCCACTTGATACATGACACGATAAGGATCAGCACTGTGAATCAGAGGTTGTGCAGACAAAGACTGCGCCAATAACAAGCCGGCACTATAGACATCCATGAGTGGTGAAATCGCCTCGCCGCGGGCGGCCTCGGGGGCCATAAAGGCTGGCGTTCCTGCCGTTTCTGAATTTTTGACATGACCGACGACATCACTCATACGCACGGCGATACCAAAATCCATCACGCGAACACGTCCACTGTCATCAATCAAAACATTGGAGGGTTTCAAATCGCGGTGAACCACACCCAAAGCATGTGCTGCCACCAAAGCCGAAAGAACATCTTGCACAATGGCCACAGCTTGTGGTGTGGGCAATAGGTCTTGCCTGGCCAACTTATCGGCCAAAGTCTGCCCCGCCACATATTCAAACACCAGGTAGGGTTGCTTTTCTTGCACATCGGCTTCAAACACCGTCACTACATTTGGATGTGTCAAGCGGCTCACACTGCGCGCCTCTTGCAACCACTGTGCAATGGCCGAATCATCCTTGCCACGCATGGGCTTCATCAGTTTGATCGCCACCTCACGTTCTAGCCGTGGATCAAACCCCAACCACACCTGTGATTGCGTTCCTTGCCCCAATAAACGCTTCAGCTCAAAGCGCCCCAAGGTAGAGCCTGCTTGTGCAAACATCATCCCTGAACTCATTCGCTTCAGTGTGGACAGAGGAGAAAAATCGGTCATAGTGGATACAAAATGAAAAAATCAAACAATTGTCACACCCTGCCCATCGTCATACCGTTGTATAAAAACGTGAAACCTGATGCAGGTGAATCATAAGGATATGGTCAATAATAAGTTTCGCATTTGGCCATCAGGGGTGCGTTTCAAAGTGATGTGGTACTTGCCATGTCTGACATAAGTTGCAAAAATCATAGCAAACTATGTAAATGGGACGTGCGTTATAGGCCGATTTCTTAATGTAAAATATCGCAAAAAATCATAGCATCATTCCTATGAGCGCGGGCATCTTGCCCGCTTTTGGCACAGTCAAACCAATGCGGGCAAGATGCCCGCGCTCACCAGAGGTGAGTCTTGTTTGGTGTCGGTGTAGCCCACAGCACTTTGAAACGCAACTGTCCGTCAGAATTGGGATGCAATGCAAGTAAAAGCGCGTCATAATGTCGAGCGGTTTACCCGTCGTTCTTCAATTTTTTACTCACCATTTAAGGACTCATTATGGTTACCTATACATCTTCTGACACATCCGATAGCGTAGCAGATCAAGCAGATCAAGCAGATCAATCGGCTGATGCGGCCATCAAATCCACCCAACGTATGGCTAACGCTGCACTTGAAAACCTGGCTGAAGTGACAAATCAGTTGCGGGCGAGTGCACTTCGTGCGTCCGATTGCACGGTGAAGTACATCCAGCATGACCCTGTCAAAGCCATTTTGATTGCAGCAGCCACCGGTGCTGCCCTGATGGCACTGGCAGGGTTGATAGGTCGCTCACTCCCTCGCAAATAATTTCAGACTTCCTGATCTCGCACCAAGCGCAGTTGGCGAAAGTGACTGAATCAAGAATGGCACATATAGTAGCGATTCTGCTGATCCTGGTTTGTGTAGCGCCAAGATGGCGCTTTCACAAAGTGCCATTCAGAGGTCCATGCGGATCAGGAATTTTGTAAATAATTCACAATAAATTTTCTACTTCATAATTTCAAAAAACATAGCGATCTATCCAATACCAGAGCGGGTTAGAACCGAATTTTGTATAATTTTTGACGTAGAAATTTTTCAGTTAAGCGCTTTATCTGACATTCCTGGATTGGATATATGAGTGCCATGCTTCATTCCCTGCTTCACCTGCTTGCAACCCAACCTGGTCTGATCGCCAATCACGCTGATGCTTATGCAGAGCTAATCGGCGCAGAAATTGGTGCGATGTCATCCGCTTATGAACGACGCGCCGTATTAAGCGCGTCGCAGCTTTGTTGCTGGACTGCTGCTGCCATCCTGGCAGGTGTCGCGTTAATGCTTTGGTCAGTTATCCCCGAACCCTCAGCGAAAGCACTGTGGATAGGGATATGTATGCCGCTGGTCGCTGTTGCTGCTGCCTTGTGGTGTCGTATGGCTTTGCAGATGAACAAAGACAGTCGTCCATTTGAATGTGTGCGACAACAACTCAAGGAAGACGCAATGATGTTGCGCGAGGCAAGCGTATTGTGAACACCACTCAGATGCCATCTTGTGATCGTTTGGCGGCCTCGCGAGAAAAACTGCGACAGGCCTTGAAGGTGAATCATGGAGACAGTTCACTGGCCGCGACCGTTTTGCATTCTGTAGTAGCACCCTTGGCACAGCGCAATCCGTGGGGCTTGGTGGGCAGCGCGTTGGTGATAGGCTGCCTTGTCACGTGGAGGCGACAGTGGTTTATATCCGTAGCATCGGCACTTATTGCAGAGTTGTTACCGAAAATGGTGTCCATTGTGGTCACCAAGGTACAACCGATGGGTTGGGTTGAGATGCTCCTGTCGCTCATTGACAAGGTGCTGCATTCAAAACAGTCTTCCTCCTAAGGCATTGTGTGCAAAATCGGGCGCTAACGCTTGTCTGACGTGCGTTGTATGCTTCAAATTCAATAGCTGTTATGGATTGTCTCTGTCCTGCGACAATCTATCGAAATTGAAGGCACGAATGGCATGATGAAATTTCCCTGGAAAGTACGTACTTGGTTGATTTTTACGCTGTTATGCGGCAATCTTTTGGTGTTTGCCTTTTCGTGGTATTCCCTGCACCGAAGCAGACAACAGTACGAACAAAGCGCCCAAACGCTGTCCAGGAATATTGCCCAAGCGGTTAATCAAGAGGTCTCTGATGGCGTTGAAAAAATTAACCTGGCCTTGCACACCCTGACTGACGAACTGGAAGACCAGCTCACAGAAAATGGTATCGACAAAAAAGTGATGATAGCCTACATGACTCGTCATGAGCAACGGATGCCTCAAATTGAAGCATTCAGAGTGTCCAATGCTGCAGGTCAGGTCATTCTCGGCAAGGGACTAGATAGTGCCTGACCGAAAACCCTATTTATTAAACAAAAACAAGATGTTACATTACTTTTCCCCAACGAAGATTTTTAAAAATCGCCATTTCTGCTAATTTTTTAGGCACATCCCGCCCTGAACATTTTTTTATCGTTAT
>CAIYWD010000127.1 GCA_903929815.1 uncultured beta proteobacterium | reverse complement strand
TCTGGCCTTTACCATGGCTGTACTGTGGAAGGTGTTTTCGTAGTCAAAACACCCTGTAACGCACGTCCAGTAAGCGTTTTATCGTTCCCACGCTCCTGCGTGGGAACGTTCTGTACGTTTAGTGAGACAGTAGGCGCAGGAGCGCCTCGGGGGCTGCGTTCCCACGCAGGAGCGTGGGAACGATAAAACGAACAAAATCCCATTCAACTGAACCAGTGCCGGTTTTTCCACATCAGGTTAAAACGCATCCGTGCCAGGCGCTTGTGCTGCCTCGCCTCCACGGGAGGCGATACACTGACCTATCCTCGCCTTCTCTCCATTGATTTCATTTTCATCAAGCTGCGCCATCATGAACGATACCCACACCATTGACCTCACGAATTGCGAGACCGAGCCTATTCGTTACACCGCAGCCATACAGCCGCATGGCGCTCTGCTGGTGATCGATGTGCTCACCAGGGTGATAACGGCCGCTAGTGAATCCTGTCAAACGTTATTGGGTTTGTCTCCCGATGCCCTGCTGGGGCAATCCATTGGCAAGGTTTTGGGTCAGGAGGTTGAAGTGGCATGGCAAGCCGGTCTTGGTGACAACACCCCACCCTGGATACCTTTGTTGCTCAACGGCCTGCCGTTTTCTACACGAATCATGCTCAATGGTGCAGGGCAGATGTTGGTGGAAATTGAATCCAGCGCCCAGCATGATGTCGTGAATATGGTTTACCGGTATCGTCGCGGCCTGGAGGCTTTGCGCTGTCTGGGTGATGTCACCGTCGTGGCACAGGCGGCGGCGGAACTGTTTCGTGACTTGACGGGCTTTGATCAAGTCATGATTTACCGTTTTGATGCCCAGTGGAACTGTGTGGTCATTGCCGAGGCAACAGCGGATGGTGTTGAGCCTTATTTGGGGCTGCACTTTCCTGCCAGTGATATTCCCAGCCAAGCCCGCGAATTGTTCAAGCTTTGCCGAGTTCGCCTGATTCCTGATGTGTGTTACACCCCTTCAGCTCTGTTGGCCAAAGGCGATGCCCGTGCGATTGATCTGGGGCGGTCTGGCCTGCGCAGTGTCTCGTCCATCCACATTGAGTACCTGCAGAACATGGGTGCCCGTGCCACGCTGGTCGCTCCTCTTTTCGTAGAAGACCGTTTGTGGGGGGTGGTGTCGTGCCAGCAAAAACACGAACCCAAGTACTTCAACCCGGCCGAACGGGATGTTCTGGGCTGGCTTTGTGACGATATTGCGGCGCTGATTGAATCGCGACTGATCGGTGAACGATGCGAACGCGAACACAACCTTGCCCTGCGTCGAAGCAAGCTGATCGAAGCGGTCAGGGCACGTGAGTTCAAGGAGTTTATTTGTCCTGAAAACAATGCCGATGTGCTGGGTGTCGTTGGTGCCGATGGTTTTGCCCTGTTGGTCGATGACGCGATTCAGGTCACAGGCTCCACGCCTGAAATAGCCCGCATCATGGCACTCTACCAACGTCGCAGGGAACTCAAACCCCACACGACCCTGTTTGCCACCCATGCGCTGTGCCGTGATATGGGCATTGAAACTGCCCACGACGGTATTGCCGGAGTGCTGTTTGTATCGGGTGCAATCAAAAGTGTTGGACGGTTGAATGCTAATTTTGGGTCATACTGCGCCCCCTACATCAAAAAATCCAGGAGACAAACATGATCGGCAATATCGAGACAACAATAATGCAACCAACAGACTTAAGCGCGAGGTT
>CAIYWD010000126.1 GCA_903929815.1 uncultured beta proteobacterium | reverse complement strand
TCGCTACGCACCCGATTGAGCTACTGGCGACACGTCTGGGGGTGTTGTTCCTCCTTGCAGGCAGTAGCCTGCCGCGTCGTCACGCCTACCTAGACGCGCCGCCAGTAGCCCACTCGGGCGCGTTCAACTGAGGAATCCAGGATAATGGATGTCATCATGATTGCTTTATGAATCATAATGTCTTTCTTTTGTGTTAATACTTTGCCATTTTTTGGGTGATATCCAATGAACCCTACCCAGTCCACATATTTTGAACAAACTATTCTGCCACCCGAATGTCATTACCGATGGCTTCCCGTCGTGGCATTGCAGCCCGACATGGTCATTGCGAGACCTGTTGCGGGGCTTTCGGGTGTCCTTGAAACCATGTACCTGGCCATCGGTTCCACCATCACCATCAGCACGATTGTGCAATTGATAACCAAAGGGGTGGAATGTGTTGCCGTGATGGTGCCGCCAGAGGAGGATTTGCAAGACGATGGTTCATCGGTCGCCAAGTTCGAGGCACGACTCCAGGAAATTTTTGGCACAGATCCCAGTGAGGCCTGCAAGGTGCTCATTAACGCACTGATGCTTGCAAGGCCCACACTATGATGAACGTCCAACACCCCATGGATGACATTGATGCCATATCCAAGATTCTTCCGCCATTTCCAAAAATCGTTCTGCAGTTGCTTGAACTGTTCCGTGAGGAAGATGCATCCATTGAACTGATGGCACGATTGATTCGCAATGACCCCGTTTTGTCGGGTAATGTCTTGGCGATGGCCAATCACATTCGACGAATGCGCGTTCAGTCTGACTTGACAGACCCTTTTGGTGCAGTCTCCCTGATTGGGGTCAATCGCGTGCGAAAAATTGTCATCAGCACCGGAATGAACCGTTTCATCTCTACAGGGGCAGGTAGCGAATTCATCTTTCGCCACTCGCTTGCCGTCGCCATTACCACACAGGAGCTAGCGACAATGTGTGATGTGATGGTCGATGAAGCCTACATTGTTGGCATTTTGCATGATGTTGGCCAGCTTTGCTTTCAAATACTGAACACCAAGGCTTTTCATGAGGCCTGTCAGCTATCCGTTGGTGACGGGCGAATTCTTGAAAGAGAGACAAAAATTTTTGGTGTCGATCATTGTCAAATGGGTGCGCGGCTTGCCAAACACTGGAACTTGCCAGATCATGTGGTATCAGCCATCCTCACACATCACAATGACACCGTTGCCACCAGAAATTTGCAGGCGGTGGTTTGCTTGGGAGAAACCCTGGCGCGGGCATTGGATATACCCTCATCACCCCAAAACCGTGTCCTGAAAATCAACACGGCTGCGGTGGAGTTGATTGGCATCAAATGGGATAGCCCGGAGATGCTGGATTGTTACGGTCGTTGCCATGCGCGTTTTTTGCAAGCTACAAGCGATTTAAGCCGTTACCGTGGCTAAGGATATGGGTGTCAATAAGTTCCGCATTTGGCTCGTCGGATTTGGGCGCAATGCGTTTTTCCAGCAGTTCGCAAAAAGCATGTTTGACTTTTTGCATGTGAATTTGTTTGTAGGGAAACTGGTCTTCAGTGTCCATGGCATGAACAATCATGGCGTGATCCAGCTCAAACACCAGTAGTTCACCGTTGGATGTTTCGGCGCAATCCATGCACACATAGTCTAGGGGAATGGCTTTTGCAATGGCCGTGAGTGCCACCTGGTGGCGTTGTTTGAAGTTTTCAAACTGGTTCATGAACGCCAATTCTTCTTCCCGCTTCCAAGCATCGTCGTACATGCCGGCATTGATGTAATGAATCATCCAGTTGGATGACACCGCCATGTGGCAGGCATAAGGCACTCCATCTATCAGCGCCACCCTGATTTTTCTGAAAAACCCATCACTATGGCTGTAGTCTATAAAGCGTGATATAAAAAAGTAGGCATCGGGCACACGGGACAAATAATCGGCCATGTCTTCAGGGTTTGTCAATTTGGCCAGATCGTGCCCACCTTGAGAGCCAAGCGGGCGCATGATGATGGGAAAATCACAAACGTCATAGCATTCGTTCAATGGGATTTTTTTTGAAGCAATGCCCTGAATGTGTTCTCGCATGACGCGCAAAGTGGGCGGCATCAGCAACCCCGGGATGTTTTGAAGCAATTGACTGGCCTTTTCACGCTCCACATAGGAAATGTATTGGGGTAAATTGATGACTGGTTTGGGCCAGTTGGCCAAGGCCTGCTCCAAAAATAGCAGATGTGCCACATTGTCAACCCCTTCACTCATGGCCACCATCACCGCATCGTGCTCTGGCAAGGGGTGTAAAAAAGGCTCATCTGCGCCCAAAAAATAAAAATCCAAATCAATGTCACTGTCTTCCAGCAAACAATCCAGTGGTGTATTAGCCGCCAAATCACCAGGCATGACCAGCATCAACAAACGAAATCTGGCAGGTTGGCGCTTGGCTGCCACGTGATAGACGCGCTGCAAACGCAAGGCTTGCATTTGCAGGGTCAAGCCCAGATCGCGATGTCCCATGCAGTGCATGACGATGGACAGATTCATCCACAAATCGGCCTGAGCGGGATCTACTTGGGCAGCAGCCAGGATACTTTCACCCGCAGGCTTGAGATCGATGCCAGCAATGCTCATGCGCAAAAAAGGGGCAAGCCCCAGGAATTTGGCATCGGGTGGATTGGAGGGTATGGATGAGGGCAGATTCATGGTCGCATGTTCGGGTTAGGATAAGGTCAACAACAAATTTGACACTGGTTCACTTGAGTTACGATTATTACTCACGGTTCGCTGATTTCAAAAGCAAGTTCTTCAGATTGCACAATGGCACTGCTGGTGGTCATGTAGCAGCGGCTTCCAGCCGCTGACGCTG
>CAIYWD010000125.1 GCA_903929815.1 uncultured beta proteobacterium | reverse complement strand
TCCGCGTGGAATGCCCAATGGCACTTTGTTGAAGCGCCATCTTGGCGATTGACAAACTAAAAGCGGCAGGATGCCGCTTCCACAAGGTGCCATTCTCGATTCCATCATTTTTGCTACCTGTGCTTGGTGCGGATCAGGAAGCCTGAAATTCAGCGTTGTACGCGCACCAGCGCGGTTTCAAGGCCTTTGGCATCAAACTGTGACTTGGAGGCTTCAGCATCAGCTCGGTTGTCATAAGGGCCAACACGTACACGAAACACAGTGCGTCCTGATTGGTCGCGCTCTGACACCCTGGTTTCAACGCCGTCAAGCGACCATTTGGCACGCTGATTTTCTGCTTCTTGCGCCGTGCGAAACGCGCCCAATTGCACAAAATAGATAAAAGGTTCAACAGACTTGGCATCGACACTCTTGTTGGCACTGGCCTTGGCCAAATCACCCAAAGGGTCAGTGGCAGGCTTTTCAGTCTCTTTGTGAACAGTGTCAGGCGTGGCTTTCACCTCTGTGACCTTATGTTCTATCGCTTTTGTGTCTTCGGGGGCGGAAGTAACAGCCAGAGGTGCTGCACTCGGTACAGGCTTGGCAGGATTTTTGCCATACAGCGGCGCGTTGGGGTCCCAAGTCTTGTTTTTCTGTTCCTCCACAGCATCTTGCTCAGCACTGTGGCCCACGACTTTATTGACAAAGGTTGTAGGCACTTTGGTCACATACACAGCCACACCGAGCGCCACCCCCAAACCCATCACCAATCCAAATACAAAGCCTAAAAGAGTGCCACCGCGCTGATATTTCATAATTTATCTTGAAAATTGTTTATTAGTCATTCACATTTTTTTGGGTGCGCTGACACCCAGAACCGCCAGGCCATTGTGCAACACTTGAGCCGTCGCAGCCACCAGCGCCAGGCGTGCGAGTTTGACGGTTTCATCATCTACCAAAATACGCTCGGCATCGTAATAACTGTGGTAACAGGCGGCTAGCTCGCGCAAATAAAACGTCACATCATGTGGGGCAAAGTTAGCCGCAGCAGAGGTTAGCCTATCGGGGTATTTGGCCAGCACCAGCATCAAAGCCAGTGCAGCAGCGCTTTGCAAGGGTGACACATCCACGTGTGCGAGTGTGGCTATTTCCCCACCCCAACTGGCCAGCACCGAGCAAATTCGGGCATGGGCATATTGAACGTAATACACGGGGTTGTCGTTGTTCCTGGCAACGGCCAAATCAACATCGAAGGTATAGGGCGTGTCTTGCTTCCTGCTCAATAAAAAGAAGCGAACGGCATCTGTACTCGTCCATTCAATGAGATCGCGCAGCGTGACGTAACTGCCTGCCCGCTTGCTGATTTTGACTTCTTGTCCCCCCCGAACCACCCGCACCATGGTGTGCAAAACGTAGTCCGGAAAACCTGGCGCAATGCCCATGTTGGCTGCTTGCAAGCCTGCGCGAACCCGTGCAATGGTGCCGTAATGGTCAGTTCCCTGAATGTTGATGACCTTGTGAAAACCACGCTCCCACTTGGTGATGTGATAGGCCACATCGGGAACAAAGTAGGTAAAACTGCCGTCTTGTTTGCGCATGACACGGTCTTTGTCGTCACCAAAATCCGTCGTTTTGAGCCATAAGGCGCCGTCTTTCTCGTAGGTCATGCCCGCATTTTGCAGGCGTTGAACTGTCTGTGCCACCTTGCCTGTGGTGTAGAGGCTGCTCTCTAAATAATAATGGTCAAACTTGACAGCAAAGGCTTGCAAATCAAGGTCTTGTTCACGGCGCAAATAGGCCACGGCAAATTGGCGTATGGCATCCAAATCATTCACATCACCCGAAGCTGTCAATTCACGGTCATCTGACTTGACCGTTTTTTGAGCTAAAAAATCTGCGGCAATGTCGGCAATGTAATCCCCGTTATAAAAGTTTTTGCTCAAAGGGTTGTCTGGATCGGTCGGCCAGCAGTCATCACCTGGTTGGAAGCCTTGTGCGCGCATCTGCGTACTGTTTGCCAGTGTGGCAATTTGAACCCCGGCATCGTTGTAATAAAACTCGCGATACACCTGCCAGCCCTGCGTGGCAAACAGGTTGCACAAGGCATCGCCCAACGCTGCCTGGCGACCGTGACCCACGTGCAAGGGGCCTGTCGGGTTGGCAGAAACAAATTCGACCAAAATGCGCTGGCCATTGGTGGCTTGAGTGCCATAAGCGCTGGTTTGTGTGAGCACTGAGTGCAGCACTTGCTGCTTGGCATTGGCTTTCAGAATGATGTTGATAAATCCCGGGCCAGCAATATCAACAGCATCCACCCAGGTTTGAAAGGCAGGGTGAGCCAGCAACAGGGCGCGTATTTTTTCAGCCAACTGGCGTGGATTCTGCTTGAGGGGTTTAGCCAACTGCATGGCCGCAGTGGTTGCCCAGTCACCATGAGCCGCTACTTTGGGCGATTCAAACGCCGCTTTTTCACCAGCACCGGGTAATAGATGGTCAAGCGCTTGGCGCAGAGCTTCAAGGAGTTCAGTTTTAACAGTCAGCATGTTTTGATTTTACGAGCCTAAAACGATACCACAGAGGTTTCTGCCGTGCTTGGGTGCGATTCAAAATGATGTGACTTTGCTTGGGCTTGCGACATCCAAATCCCCCCTAACCCCCCTTTTTCAAAGGGGGGAATGAGAACGGTTAGCCTATTTGAGCAAAGCGGCGCATTTGTTCCCCCCTTTGAAAAAGGGGGGGGTAGGGGGGATTTGGATGTCGCAAAGCCACATCACTTTGAAACGCACTCCAGGTAGCCACGGTTCTCAAAGACGACGAAGAATAAGGGCAAGTTTGCCCGAAAGGGATGCCAACTCGCCACCGATCGCAATCCCTTTGGTTGCAGCGTCTTTGTCCCCGTGCAGCGCCATGTCCAGTATGGCCCCTGCCTTGCGGTGAAATTCAGCGTGAATTTCTCGTATGTCGTTATAAAGTTGCTCGTTCAAGCACAAAGCGCGCATATCCGAATACACCCATTTCCCAAATGCACAGTGGTTGTCGGTACTGACAATCTCTGGCTTGAAGTCACTATGTCCGTTGGCAATGGCGACTTTGATGTGGTAGAACCATTCGAAATGGGCTGCAACCGCTGCCTGTATCTTTGCAGTTTTCTCTGCGGCATTCATGGATATCTCCATCGTTCGTTATTGATGGTTGCCGATGGTATCAGCGTCAAGATACCATGCAGTACCAACACGTTCGAAAGGGTGCAATTCATCTTGGGAGCGCGGGCATCTTGTTCTCGAAACACAAGAGGGAGAGACACCCTCGCTCCCAGTGTCCCACATCATCTACGAGTTGCGAGGTTAAACCAGTTAGGATAGGGTCAACAATAAGTTGTGCATTTGGCCGTCAGAATTAACGACGCAGTGCGCCCACATCTGACGAGCCAAATACACAACTTATGATTAACCCTATCCCTACCCTTCAAGCCTTTTTTGGAGCTTATCGTGACAGACAGTATGCAGCTTAATACCGCCCATGAAGCTGTGCCCGTGCATACCATTTTGATGGTGGATGACACCCCGCAAAATTTGACCATTTTGGGAGAGCTGTTGCGCCCTATGTACCGTGTGCGTGCTGCCAACTCAGGCGAGCGTGCGCTGCGTGCTGCACATTCTGACCCCCGTCCTGACCTTATTTTGCTTGATGTCATGATGTCTGACATGGACGGGTATGAGGTCATGCGTCGTCTGCACCAAGACCCCTTGACCTGCGATATCCCCGTCATTTTTATCACAGCCCTGTCGAGCATGGAAGATGAGGCATTAGGCTTGGAACTCGGTGCAGTGGATTACATTACCAAGCCATTTAATGGCATCATGGTTCTGACACGGGTACGAACGCATCTTGAACTTAAAAGCGCACGTGAGCGTCTAGCGCGCCATGATGAATTGTCACAACGCATGAATAGTAGTTTGTTGCCATTATCCCGTAACCGTTTAGACCCCTGACCACATTCCGTGATGTGTTGCTTGGGAGCGCGGGCGTCCCGCCCGCTGCGGGCAAGATGCCCGCGTTCCCAGCTTGGATGCCCATATCCGCGACGGATGGCTGTGATGGGGTCT
>CAIYWD010000124.1 GCA_903929815.1 uncultured beta proteobacterium | reverse complement strand
TTTGAGTGAAGCCATTCAATGTTTGACTAACGTCTCCCACTAGGTTACGTACGAACTGTGATATAAAATTGTTTTAATGATCATTTATTTTTATTCAATATCATATACTTGCATCAATAATTGAACTGAACCAGTGCCGCCGAAGCCCATATTGCACTTTGGGTGCAGAGCACCACGCAACTTGGCGGCACTGATTCAGAGTGGAAATTCCTCTCAAACACAATCCGCACCAATTTCAGCAAGTTCATCACGGTCGTCAATTGGTGGGACAAAGTGCTGGAACCCGAGGATGCACAAGATAAAAATAAGCCAGAGTCCGTTCGGGTTCGCGAAAAAATGGACAAAGTCAAAAACAATTTTGCAAAGAACCTTGAGAAACAACCCAAAGCCGAAGTTGATTTGATCACCAATTCAGACCATTTGATGGGTGTCAGTGCAAAGTGGGCGCTGAGCGATAACCCCGATCATCAGCGACGATCCGGCATCGCGGATTTGACCCAGCGTATCGCCTACATGTTTAGCAGTGGCGAAGCCATGGAGCAGATTTTTCGCAAGCCACTACAGCAAATATCGCATATCCAGAGCCAACTGGCTGCCGGTCTCAAGGATGAGGCCGAGCAGTTAAATTCAGACAAATCGCTGGCAGATCGGCAACGCGAAATGAAAATTTTTGAACTTGACATCAAGCTGCTGGAGGAAGAGTCCAAGCTTGTCGCCTCGGAAGCAGCCCGCGAGCATGACCATGCTGCCAATCATTGCAAGAATGAAGTGCTTCAAAAACTGGTCGCCCCACTGGCCTATCTGCAAAAGGAAATCGAAAGCCAAGTGAATGAAGCCTACATCCAAAAATCCATCGACAAAGGGGTCAAGCAAATCGGTTTGCCCGAAAGTCTGGACGAGCAGTTTCACAGCGTCTCTGCACAAGTGACCCAAGAGTGGGAAAGCCAAAAGCAGGCATTGACCAAGGTTCTTGAAGGGCTGCGCGCTGACTACACCCATCAGATGGCCAGGCATGTCTCGCAAATCAAAGGTCAGATGGCCAAAGTGGACATCGAGCTTCCGTCATTAGATGTTCGATTCGATCTGGATTTGTCAGGCATCGAAACGTACCACCAGAAGGCCATTGAACTCCAGCAAGAAATTGCAGCACGCCAGGAACAGATCGACGGCATTGAATCCGACATGACCCGCAATGTTGCCAACCATGCTGCGCTCGAAATTGCCCGTCAGGAAATCGCCAGGCGTGAGCGAATGTTGGAACAACTCGGGCCGCAACCGTCACCCGGTGTACGCCATGAAAGAGAGCGAGTCAAGAAAGGTGGCATGTACAGCGACGATAAATACGCAACCGTTGAGCGTACCGATAACAGCAATGTTGAGGCCTGGAAAGCCGAGCGCGTGGAACAGAAAAAAGCACTGGCTGACAAGGAGGCGCGCATGGCCCAAATTGCTGCTGAAGAAGAGCTCAAGACCGGCATACGCCTGTCACTAGAAAAGGCACAAAAGAAATACGCACGTGAAATCGCTGATTTTGAGCGCAAGCAAGCTGAACTGGAAAGGCGGGAAAGGCAGGAGCAAGCCGATCTGATTCAGGACACGGTCAAGCAACTCATTAAAAGCACAGCCGGTCAACTTGACCAGCGCATCCGCTACCTGCAAGACCACGCCGCCAAGGCCATACACACGCTGTTCATGAACCAGTTGGAACTGCTACAGGCTTGCGTGCAAGAGCAATACCTGGAGCCCCTTAACGCCAAACGCGCCAAACGTGAGGAAGTTCAAACCCTGTTGCACCAAAGCCAGGCCACCATTGCCCAGCGTAAAGCGCGTCTGGCAAGCGCACAAATGGAACTGGCCGCCTTACAGATCCAAACCCAAACCGCCCTGAAAGCCTGAGAAAGAACATCATGACTGACCCTCAACCCCTCCTGTCCCAACTCCAAAACCTGCTGCCTGCCGATTGGCAAAGCGCCCTTGACGACCTGGCTGCCACCCTGTTGCAAACCGATGCACCGCTGCGCTTGACTCTGGTCGGGTCGTTTTCGGTCGGCAAAAGCAGCTTGCTCAACATGCTGCTGGGCGAGCTTTTGTTACAGGCCGCCATGGAGGAAACCACCGCCTTGCCGACCTTTATCGAATATGGCCCCCAGCGCCTGATGCAACTGTTAGGCTCGGATGGCAGTCTGCTGCCGATCGACGAACCGGGTTTTGCCGCGGCCACCACACAGGCGCCAGAAGGCGCTGCCTGTGCCGTTCTGAATCTGCCACTGGACTGGCTCAAGGGACTGTCCATCATCGACCTGCCGGGCCTGGGCAGCCTGTCTGCCTCGCACCGCGAATACACCGTGGCGCAAATTCAGCAATCCGATGCGGTGCTGTACCTGGTTGACCCGCGTGGCCCGTCGCAGACCGATCTCGAAACCCTGCAAATCATCAGCCAGAACGGCAAGCGCGTCAAAGTCATGGTAACCCGCTGGGACGAGGTCGAGTCCGCTGTGGCACGTGGCGAAAAAGCGCCGTCTCTAACCCAGTGGGCAGCGCAAATTGAAGCTGCCACCGGCTTGAAAACTCGCCTGGCCTCTTGCAGCAAAAACGGCCTGGGGCAGGATGATGTGCTGGATTTCATCGCCCGCGCCAAAGAAGATCTGGCCGATATTCGCCAACGTCGGTTTCGCGCCGAATTAAAGCCCATCCTGCAAAACGCACTGGGGCAAAACGCTCAGGCACAGCGCAGTTGCGAAGTCCTGTCAGAGCAGGCCATGCAAGCCTTTCACGCAGAACTGATGCAACGCAAACAAGCCCTGTCCGAGTTCAAGGCCGGCCTCTACAACCAGCAGCAGCACGACCGCGACAGCACCTTGCAGCAATGCACTTTGACCACTGAAAAAATTCGCCAGCGCCTGGCCGGCCAGCTCAAATCGCTTGGTAGCCAACTGACCGATGAGTCGGGCTGGGAAGATTTTGGCAACCAGGGTGGCAAACTGTTGCGCACATCGCAGGCCGACATGGCGCAAAGTTTGGTTGAACTGTCAGGCAGTTACGGCAAGTTGCAACTGCCACCCGCACAGGTGGACGCGTTCAACCTGCGTCTGCCCGCGCCAGAAAGTATCGAATTGAATGACTTTCTCGACATCGGAAAACTCACCCAGTTGCAGCATGAACTGCAAGACAGGCAGGAAGATTTTGCCGCCGTCGAGCAGAAACTGGCTTCCCTGTCAGTCGCCGACATGAACGAAGAAGAGCGTGCCATGCGTGAACTGCTGATGCAGCGTCAGCAAATTGCTGAGCAACCCCTGCCGCGCATTGTGCAGCGCATCAGCGAAGGCGGCAGTGGCGCTGCGGTCGGTCGCTTTTTGGGTGAAATTGCCGACATCGGACTGATGTTTGTCAGTCCGGCAGCGGTCGGGGCTAAAGTGGCCACGTTGGTGGCCAAGGGCGCAAAAATGGTCAATGTGGCCGTTAAGACAGCCAAAGTGGCCAACACCGTAACGAAGACCGTGAAGGTAGCCAAGGGCATTCAACTCGGTCGCAAGGTGGCTGGCATTCCCGAACAAGCCATGAACAAGCTGGGGGTGCTCGAAGTCCTCTCGCTGGGTTATTGGGGCGAAAAGTTCGGTAGCATGTTCGGCAGCGCACCGCAAGACGAGGAAATCATCGATCCGCAAGCGCGTGCCGAGCAGGCACAAGTGCTGGCCGAGATTGATTCCCAAACCCAGCAATTGCGCCGTGCGCTGGCGCGCAACGAAGACATCGCCAACGAACGCCAATTGACCGGCCTGGCGCTGGAACAAAACAAAAAGGAACAGGCACGCTTGCAGTTTGAGCTTGCCCGCAGCCAGCAGCAAGCCGAACAAAAACACCGCGATGCCCAAATCAGCCAGCGCCAGGAGCGCCAGGCACTGCTGTTGCGCCACGCCGAGCGAGCGGTCAGCCAGTGGTTGCGCAATTTCGACCAGCAAACCGCCAGCATGACCGATCTGATGCGATCGCGCATCAAAAGCTACTGGGAAGACCGTGTTGATGCTTTGGTGGGCGAACGGTTGGTTGAAATTGATGCACTGACTGAACAAGCCAACGCCGGCCCGCGTGAAAAAGAGGCCACACTGACCCGACTGCGTGAGGAAGCGGTCGCCATCCAAAACGCGATCGATGTCCTGCATTAAAAAGCACCTGAGCGATGTCCTGAAAGCCGACATTGCGCAAATTCAGCCCTCCAGCGAGGGCGCAGTGGCCACGCAGGCAGTTCGGCGGCTGCATGATGTGGCCGATCATTTCCCTGACTTTTTATGCTTGCTCGCCGAGCCGTGGCTGGCAGAGCCTGTTCCCGCCACCACCCATGCCCTGCTGGCTGATTGCGCACGGGTGCATCTGTACGCCCGAATTTTGGACGATGCAATCGATGAAAACCTGCCCGTGCATCGCCAGAACCTGCTGCGCGCCCAGCCGGTGCTGTGGCAGGCGTGTTGTGGGTTGGCCACCTACCATCCGGCGCTGACCGCTGAAACAACAGCACTGATCAGCGAAACGGTGAATGCCGTGCAGCACGACGACGCCCAGCGGCAGACGCAGCACTGGGGGCAAAAAAATCATCACCTGCTGCTGGCCCCACTGGTGTTGTCTGGCAACAGTCTGGCCTACCAAACCTGCCGCGCTGGCCTATCGACACTCATCACCCTGGTCCAGGCTGGCGACGAATGGCGTCAGGGCGTACTTGACACCCACCACGTTCGGTATGATTTTTTGACCTGTCTGCCGGTCTTTTTGGAAGCGCAACCCTTGGCCAACCTGGTGCAACATGGCTGGCTTGGTGCAGCCGAACGCATCGTTTGGGAAAGCCGCCAGTTGGTCACCGTTCTTCAATCCTGAAAATCTTGAATGGATCCCTATGCACACCCCATCCAACCCTAGCCAATTTCCCCGCTCTCAAACCGTAGAAAAAGCCTTGCAAGCTTTTGCCGACCAGATGGAGCGCACCACAACCCTCAGTGATGGCGTGCTGACTGCGCGTGTGATTGGCGAGTTTTCTGCTGGCAAAACGCGGCTGCTGCGCGAGCTGTTGGGCGAACTGATTCCGCCCGCACTGTTTCCGGTGAGTTCGCTGGAGCGGCAAACCCGGCTGCAACTCGAAATCACCCACGGCGAGGTGCCCGTCTTGACACTGATAGCACGCGAACAGGATTACACCCCGGCAGTAACGCTCAAGATACTGACCGATTTCCCAGAGCGTGATGCACTGACAGCCTACAACCCGCTGCTGCACCGCCTGCGACTGACTCTGCCTGAACCACGGCTGATCCTGCCTTCTGGCGATGGCTTTAGCGATGATGCCAGCCCGAAACGCCTGTTTCTGATTGACACGCCGGGCTGGAATTCGGGCGATGATGTGCTGGCCGAGAGTGATGCCACGCAGATCATGGCCGGCCACCACAACCTGGCGCTTGTCTATGTGACGAATGTCACCCGGCTGCAAAGTGAAATAAATGCAGCCCGTCTGCTTGAATTTCTTGATGCACTCGCCAATGCTGATTTTCTCGAAGAACCGACACTGCTGTTTATCGTTACCCACTGCCCCGCCAAAGATGCCCCACGTATGGAAAACATCGCACTAACACTGGTGTTGGCTCAGTGGGAAAAACTGGATCGTGCTGCCGATGAACTGAATCTAAACCTGTTTTGCGTTGATTTCGGCACAATGAAAATGCAGGCACTTCAGACTTTTCGAGACGATTTCTGGCAGGCACTGCTGTTGCCCCTGGGGCACAAAGACAAGGTAGCCGACCCTTGGCTGTCGGCCTTGCGGCAGTGGCCAAAGGAATGGAATGTTGGCCCGCCGGTAGCCCACACCCAAGCGATGCTGGTGCAAGCACGTCAACTGCTGGGGCGCGCACGCAAGGGCGATGAATTTGTGGGCGGCATGAACATCCACCGCCTGCGCGGTCTGGATACGAAGGGCATGGTGCAGAAAGTGCGAGATACCTGGTTGTACCAATTGGGGTGCAGTGCGACTGATTTGGCCAGTTTTATGTCCAAAGCCCCGCAAGACCTGCCGGCAGAACATCCGCTATCGGCCTGGTGGAAACATTACTGGCTGGCCAATTGCAGGCAAGCCCTGGAGCCGGTCAAGGCGTTTTTCAAACAAGCCGAACAGGCGATCGGCGATCTGACCCCCAAAACGGAAGATCTACCTGCACACTTCGATGCCAAACTTGCGCCAGCCTACAAGCAAGCCCTAGCCGCCGTGGACAACAGCTTTACGGCGTTGGTCGAGACAGCACAGCAAGTGATCAACGAACCCCTAGCCGAAAAAGTGATTGCCACACTGATGACACTCTCGTTATTGCAAGCCCGTTATGCGGATGACTATGCCATTCATTCGGAAGCCACTTCTGAAAGGTAAAACATGAATTTTTTAGACCATACCTTGCCTGACGCAGCGCAACATTATCTGGATACATTGGCGCAGTTATCCGTTAAGCAGGCGGAACAAAATGATTTGATGGAAAAAACAAAAGCGCAAAATCTTTTTCAGGCCAGTCAAATCGCAGCATTGACCACCCATTCGGCAGAACAAGCCCATCTGGTGAAAAAATGCCAGATGCAAATTGATGTTTTAGAGAATAAGTTGGTAAAACTGGAAAAGAACGCGGCGTGGTTGGATAGAAAAGTAGAACCCGTCGTAGAAAATCAAAATAAGTTTTTAGACCGGAGTGATACAAGAGGCAGCAAAGTTTGGCAGCTTAAATACGGTTATTTGGACAATGGCAATGGAACGATCACCGACCCAAAAACCGGGTTAATGTGGAAATGTGAACGAGAGTGTGGTCAATACACTTGGCAAGATGCCATGAATCGCTTTAACCGCATATCATTTGCAAAATTTGATGACTGGCGATTACCGACGGTTGAGGTACTCAAAACCCTGATTTTGAGGGATATTCATCCAAATATTTCCGAAGAAGCATTTCCTGACTCTGAAACATGGTTTTGGTCGTCAACCGAGTTCGGTTCGACTGATGCTTGGGGTGTATTTTTTCAAAATGGTAAAAGCACCCACTACCTACGCACCCAAAGATTGGCAGTGCGTTTGGTGCGCACCAGTCAGTCATGACGTTTTTGGCTTGTGGTTCACAACAATGATTTCTTGCCATCAATTCCAAAACCCCCTCCAGTCTGACTGCAAGCTCTGGCTTTTGTTCAATGACTACGCGATTGATTTGACCGCATTTTCTAAAAAGGTAACACATGCATTTTCTGGATTACACCCTGCCTGAGATTTCTAAAGGTTATCTCGATGTATTGGCTCTTTTATCAGTCAAACTGGCTGATAAAAATAATTTGCTGGAAAAAACGCAAGCTAAAGTTCCTGATTTTGTAAATCAGGTGGCCATGCTGACAGAAAATTTGACAGGGCAAACCAAATTACTGGAAAATAGTTTGACGCAAAATCATGTTTTATTAAATAGAATCACTGCTCTGGAAGGTAATATTCAAGCTGTCGAAAAAAATTTAGAGATATTGGAAAAAAACTATGACAAGCTATTGTGGGCGGCCATTTGTCCGGAATTGGTGGTGATTCCAGCAGGCAGCTTTACGATGGGCAGCAACGACTTCGAGGATGCAAAGCCCCCTCATACTGTCAAAGTCAGCAGTTTTGCAATGGGCAAGACTCCCGTCACGCAAAAGCAATGGCAGGCCGTGATGGGCAGCAACCCAAGTCATTTCAAGGAGGATGGCGATGACTGTCCGGTAGAAAATGTCAGTTGGCTTGAGGTTGAGCAATTTATCCAGAAGCTCAACAGTAAAACCGGCAATACCTATCGCTTGCCAAGCGAGGCCGAATGGGAATACGCAGCCCGGGCAGGGACTGCCGGCAAGTGGTGTTTTGGCAATGAGGAAAAACAACTGGGTCAATACGCTTGGTACAGAGACAACAGTGGTTCCCGTCCCCATCCCGTCGCTCAGAAACAGGCTAATGACTTTGGACTCTTTGATGTACACGGTAATGTCTGGGAATGGGTGCAAGACATCAAGCACAACGACTACAACGCAGCACCGACCGACGGAAGTGCCTGGACGAGTCGAGGCAATTACAAAAAAAGGGTACTTCGGGGCGGCTCCTGGCTCGACACACCTGCAAGTTTGCGTTTGGCCTTTCGCGGCAGTGACACCACTGATAACCGCTTTGGCAATATCGGTTTGCGTCTAGCCCACACTCTTCTTGCGCTTTGAATCTTGTCTTCTTTACGTTGTTACCAGTACCCTGGTTACTTGTTAGAAACATCCAGCGGCCCTCTTGAAGCGGTTTTATTCATCAAAATGGCCTCCATCCCGCGTCGAATAAGCGTAGGTTGCTATCATTATTATTAACAGACTCAACCATTTTGCATCAATGCACGAATGTTGCAGGCCAGCGATGCTGATTTTTTGCCAACCATCAGGCAACACTTGACAACAATGGAAATCCAAGATGAATTTTCTTGACCATACTCTGAATCAAAATGCAGTAGATTACCTGAATACTCTCGCTAAATCTTCTGTAAATACATTGAAAGAGCATCAAAAAACCCTACAGAACAAGCAATCTGAAGTGGATAAGCTATTAGAAAAAATAACAACGATTGAGAAATTGAATATCAATCTCAAAGAGAAAATCAATAAAACAAACCATGGCATCAACAGACTTGTTGCGGAACTATATTCAAACGGCAATAAAAAATCCCTGCGTGAAATCAAGATGGCAATCAAATGGAGGTACCCCATTGTATTGGGAGAATGTTATATAGAAAAGGGGGTGTTTGTTGAGAAAGGTGACCTATTGTTCAAGGCAGAAGGGCTTGAGTTTTATTGCAGTTATTCTGGTTTTGTAAAAGAATTACTAAAACGGCCTGGTGATCGTGTATCGTCAGGTGATTCAATTGTTGCAATTTTACTTGGCACTGATTCCTGATACGACGTAACCGTTTAGACCCCCCCTTCCACTTTTTGGAAATTTTTCCATAATCGTCCATAGCGATGAACAGAAGTTGTTGATCTGTATAGAACCCAGTGATCGCCAAGACTGCACACAATGCCAAAATCCTAAAAATGCTGAGGG
>CAIYWD010000123.1 GCA_903929815.1 uncultured beta proteobacterium | reverse complement strand
GGCGTGACGACGCTGCAGGCTACTGCCTGCAAGGAGGAACAACACCCCCAGACGCGCCGCCAGTAGCTCAATCGGGTGCGTAGCGCTCTCACCTAAAGGGTGAACTCCATCGAAGTAACAAATATCAATTTTTCATAACGGTTTAGTGAAGATAATAAGCGGTCAACTGAGGAATCTAGGATGATATCAACATGACCCCATCTGCCGCCCCCCGTTCAATCCATCATGTCTGGATTTATCGCGCCGGTGCCGGTGTGATTGCGCTGCTGTTGGCCTGGCTGCTTGCTGCATGGTTGGGCCAGCCAGCAAGTAGCATGGTGCTGGGTGCCCTGTTGGGTATCGTCACCATGTCATGCTTAAGCGAACTGGGGTTAAAGCTTGCGTCCGTATTGACAAGCAGCCATGATGACAACATTCAGGTCGAGCAACAAGTCGTTCAAGAAATACGCGACGCTGCGCCCTATCTCGATGTGCTGGGTGAGCAGCTCAACGGTGCCATGCAAGATGCCGAGGCCGGTTTTGTCGCATTGATCGAATTGATCGACAAAACCCAGCGGCTCGCCGACGCACAGTTGGGGCGAATTCACGAAACCGATGCCAATGGTGACGAGCTGGCTTCCGTGATGAATGAAAAACTGATGTTCGACCAGCAGGTCGGAACGATTCTGGAAATGTTTGTGTATAACAAAGGCTTGGAGCATGATGCCAACCTTGGCCGCATGAAACGCTTGCATGAGGTCAAGGATATGAGCGTTTTGGTGTCGGATATCTCGGATGTAGCCAGGCAAACCAATATGCTCGCCATCAACGCGGCCATTGAGGCGGCACGGGCAGGCGACACGGGCCGCGGCTTTGCCGTGGTGGCCGCTGAAATCAGAAAGCTGTCAAAGCACACGGCCGGATTGGCAGTTGACATTGCCGCACGCATCGCTGCAGCGACGCAAGGAATCGATGCCGAGCTACGCGAAGCCACGAATATGGAAGCTCATGAAGCATCTGCCAGCAGCATCAACAACGTCATGTTGCAAATCAAGGTGATGCAGGTTCGGTTTAAGGCGGCCACTGCCCACATGCTCAAAGTATTCAGTGAAATCAAGGCGGGCCATGACGATATCCTGGTTTCTTTGTCCAATGCCCTGGGTCATGTGCAACTTCATGACGTGTTACGGCAACGGGTGGCTCTGGTGGAAGAGGCTTTGGCTGAACTCAACGAGCATCTGAGCGATGTCGCCACCCAGCTTGAAAACGGACGCTGGGAATCCACCCGGCTGACCAACCTGAAACAAATGCTCGACATCCAATTAGAACGCTACGTCATGCAAAGCCAGGTGGACACACACCAGCAAGTCACCGGCGGCACAACGGTCAACAGCAACATCCGCCCCAACATCGAACTGTTTTAAATTTTAAGGATATTGGTCAGAAGTTAGATTTGGGCGCACTGCGTTGTTACAAATCGCTGATGTGGCTGGGCCACACTTCAAGACAAATTGAATGGCCACAAAATTAAAAATCAAATTTTCGGCAATCCAGACAGGTTGTGCGAATTCATTCGCCCATTTACAAAGGCATGGGCACAATGGACTCGGCGTAGTCATACAGCGCACTCAAAATACCTTGGCCTCGCTCATCGACGGACGACTCCAATTGATCCAGCTCTTCAAAAAATGCCGACACAGTGCATTTCCCACCTTCTCCATCCAACAGAATTTTTGCGCGGTGCGCCTGCCAAAGCTGCTTTTCCTGATCGGACAAACTATCAGGAAAATTGCGTGCTCGGTAGCGCCATAGCAGCTCAGGCAAGCGAGTATCTTCAAACTTGGGGCGCGCCTTTGCCAATTGGGCAGGGGTATTTTGGCGCAGGGTACACAAAAGGCGACGGTCAGCGTTGCCTATAAAACCGCTGTACAAATCTTCATCCACATCCACATCCACATCCACAAAAGTGGCATCGCGTTGGTAAACCTGTTCCCATATAGCGCTCATGTCTGGCAGATCGCGCGCATACGCGGCGTGTTGTAACTGCGCTGGCAGGTCAATGCCCCAGCGTTGTGCCATGGCATCCGTTAACACTTTCAAATTTCGCATCACCATGGGCGACTTGTTCAGGTGAACAGATTTCACGGGCAAGCGGCTCACGCCCTCCGGTAAATCGGCGGTTTTGGTAAAGAGGCGCAGACGAATTTGATCAGCATTCAAACTGCCCAGTTCACGAGGATGGTGTGCCAGGTCCCAGGCCAGCAGTTCGTTTTTATTGCCCGGGTGCATGGCCAGCGGCCACATGAGCGCCAAACAACCGCGCTCAGGAGCAAACATGCCAGAGATATGCCAAAAAGGCTGGGCGTTGGACTGCGTGGTTGGCAATCCCAATTCAGTCATCACTCGGTTTTTTTTGTGTAAACCAAAACAAAATTCAAACAGTTTGGGTTGGGTCGTTTTGATCAGTTTGGCCAGTGCTATCGTGGCATACACGTCACTCAGAGCGTCGTGGGCTGACTCATGCGCCAAGGCATTGGCAGCACTCAAGTCAGTCAGCTTGAAGCTGGGTTTGCCTTGCTCGGTCACAGGCCAATGGATACCGTCAGGCCGCAAGGCGTAGGCTGTGCGCACCACATCCAGCAAATCCCAACGGCCGCAATCGTTTTGCCATTCGCGAGCGTAAGGGTCTATCAAATTGCGCCAAAACATGAAACGGGTCATTTCATCGTCAAAGCGAATGGTGTTGTAACCCACCCCCACAGTGCCAGGCCAAGCCAGTGCTTGTTCAATTTTTGCTGCAAACTCATATTCAGGGATACCCTTTTCCAGGCATTCTTGCAAAGTGATACCCGTGAGCAAGCAGGCCTGTGGCTCTGGCAAAAAGTCATTGGCAGGCTGGCAATACAGCACCATGGGATCGCCTATCTGGTTCAAATCAGCATCCGTGCGAACAGCGGCAAACTGCGCTGGCCGCGCACGGCGCGTGTTTGCACCAAAAGTTTCGTAATCGTGCCAAAGGAAAGTATGCATGGTGTTTAAAAAATATCTCAGGTGGCCAGCTTTGCCAGACGATGGATGGGTGTCCGTAGGGCTGACATGTGCCGAATTGAGGGCGTGGGATGTTATTGTGCCGCAAAGCTGTTCAACGGTTACGTCGGGATTCAATGCTTTCCATGTAATATCTCACGGTTTGCTGATTTCAAAAGCAAGTTCTTCAGATTGCACAATGGCACTGCTGGTGGTCATGTAGCAGCGGCTTCCAGCCGCTGACGCTGGCAAAGCGGCAAGATGCCGCTTCCACGAGTGCCATGCCTGATTCCAATTATTCAGCTT
>CAIYWD010000122.1 GCA_903929815.1 uncultured beta proteobacterium | reverse complement strand
TGGCATGGCCACACCGCGCGATTTGCGCCTAGCATTGCATCCCAACTCTGACGGCCAAATGGGGAACTTATTACTGACCACATCCTAAACCGTTATGAAAATTGATATTTGTGACTTCGATGGAGTTCACCCTTTGGGTGATAGCGCTACGCACCCGATTGGGCTGCTGGCGACACGTCTGGGGGTGTTGTTCCTCCTTGCAGGCAGTAGCCTGCCGCGTCGTCACGCCTACCCAGACGCGCCGCCAGCAGCCCACTCGGGCGCGTTCAACTGAGGAATCTAGGATTATGACTTTGAAAGAAAAACTTAATCTGGCCCGCATTTTGGTGGTGGGCGACGTGATGCTTGACCGCTATTGGTATGGCGCGGTCGATCGCATCAGCCCTGAAGCCCCCGTGCCTGTGGTTCGTATCTGCCGCGAAGAAGATCGCAACGGGGGAGCAGCCAACGTGGCCTATAACCTCATCACGTTGGGTGTTCAGGTATCGCTGCTGTCGGTTGTCGGTGATGACGAAGCCAGCCACAAGCTCGAAGCACTGGTGAAGAACGCAGGCATTACGCCCCACTTTGTGCGTGATGCCCAGCTTAAAACCACAGTCAAACTGCGCGTGATTGGACACCAGCAGCAGTTGCTTCGCATGGATTTTGAAAATACGCCAAAGACCGAAGTCCTGGAGACACAAACTGCTATTTTTACTGAATTACTGAACCACCACGATGCGGTTTTGTTTTCAGACTATGGCAAAGGGGGGTTGTCCCATGTGAGCGACATGATCGCCTGTGTACACAGAGCGAACAAGCCTGTACTGGTGGATCCCAAAGGTGGCGACTATGCCCGCTACCGTGGGGCGACGGTTCTCACACCCAATAAAACGGAAATGAAACAAGTGATTGGCCCTTGGCGCGACGAGTCTGAGTTGCAAAACAAGGCGCACACCCTGCGTCACGAACTGGGTATCGATGCCATTTTGCTCACACGCAGCGAAGAGGGCATGACCTTGTTTGATGCAGAGGGTCAGTTGAGTGTGACCGCGCAGGCGCGAGAGGTCTTTGATGTGACCGGTGCCGGCGACACCGTGATTGCCACCTTGACAGCCCTGATGGCCGCAGGCATGAGTTTGCGTGAAGCTGTGCCGCTGGCCAATCGTGCAGGCGGCTTGGTGGTTGGTAAATTTGGCACTGCAACGGTCTCTTATCTGGAGTTATTTTCATGACCAGAATCGTCGTCACTGGCGCTGCCGGCTTTATTGGCAGCAACATCGTCAAAGGGTTGAACGCACGTGGGTTGACAGACATCATCGCCGTGGATGACTTGACCCAAGGTGAGAAGTTTTGTAATCTGGCCGATTTGGTCATTGCAGATTATGTGGATGCCGATATTTTCTACACTGAATTTGCCGGTGGCGCTTTTGGGCCTATCGAAACCATATTCCACGAGGGTGCATGTAGCAACACCCTGGAGATGAATGGCAAGTACATGATGCAAAACAACTTTGCCACATCGGTCAAGTTGTATCAGGCCTGCCAGAAACGTGGTGCCAGGCTGATTTATGCCTCCAGTGCAGCCACTTATGGCGCATCAACCACCTTTTGTGAAGAGCCTGCAAGCGAGCATCCCTTGAATGTGTATGGCTATTCCAAACTGCTGCTTGACCAGCGCATGCGTCATGAATGCGGGACGGTTTTTGAGCGTGCCATGGCCGGTAAAACCATGCAAGTGGCGGGTTTGCGTTACTTTAACGTTTATGGCCCCCGCGAACAGCACAAAGGCCGCATGGCCAGCGTGGCTTTTCATCAATTTCACCAGTTTCGAACTGAAGGCAAAGTGAAACTATTTGGCGAGTATGGCGGCTACAAATCAGGCGAGCAGCAACGGGACTTTGTGTTTATTGACGATGTGGTGGCCGTCAACCTTTGGTTTTTTGACCATCCGTGCATTTCTGGTATTTTTAACTTGGGCACAGGCCGCGCACAAACGTTCAACGATCTGGCCAGCTCGGTGGTCAACAGTTTGCGATCTCTTGAAGCTCTGTCGCCACTGCCTTTGGATGAACTCTGTGCTCAGGGCTTGATTGAATATATTCCCTTTCCCGATGCGCTTCGCGGCAAATACCAGTGCCACACCGAGGCTGACCTCTCCAATTTGCGCCAGACAGGTTGTGACCAACATTTTGCAGATGTACAAACCGGCGTTAACCAGTACATCAAATGGTTGGCACAATCACGTTTTTAGGAGAACACACATGCTCAAAACCCTCATCACCTTGATGGTCACACTGTCTGCTGCGGCTTGTCTGGCGGCGCTTGACATCAACAAAGCCTCTGAAGCCGAGTTGGACAGCATCAAAGGCATTGGCCCGGGCACCTCTGGCAAAATTTTAGATGAACGCAAAAAAGCCAGTTTCAAGGACTGGCATGATTTGATTAACCGTGTCAAGGGCATTGCCGACATCAAGGCAGCCCACTTTTCAGCCGAAGGTGTGACCGTTAATGGCATGCTTTTCAAACCAGACACCCGAAAAGCACCGGCAGAAGATGCCGCGAGCGCAGCAAAGTAGTCACCCACACACAGTGCAGAAATACCCTGAATGACGAGTGATGGCTTTCGTGGGTTGGATTTTCATCCGACATTTCGGTATCATTGTCGGACTGAAGTCTGATCGACGGGTAGTGCCATGATTTTTAAATTCTTTCACGTGATACCTCATGATCATCCTGTTCAAATGCCTGTCCGTTCTGCCATTGTGTTTTTTGCATGGCATGGGATGGGTGCTGGGCTGGATGGTGTTTTTGGCTTCCTCTGACTATCGGCAACGTTTTTTAACCCAGGCACACCAGGCAGGTGTGGGGTTACACGATTGTTTGTGTGCCGTGGGTGAAAGTGGCAAATTGGTGGCAGAGCTGCCCAGGCTTTGGTTTGGGCGGCCCGTTTCTGTGCTGTGGAACGGTATTGAGTGTGTTGAGACTGCCCTTCAGGCCGCACATGGGGTTGTTTTTTTGACACCTCATTTGGGTTGCTTTGAAATCACTGCACAGGCTTATGCAGATCGTTTTGGACACCTGGGTCGGCCGATCACCGTGCTGTTTCGACCACCAAGACAAGCCTGGTTGTATGACATGGTGTGCGATGCACGCCAAAGAGCGGGCTTGATGAGTTCGCCTACCACGATCGCGGGGGTCAAGCAATTGCTTAAAGCGCTGAAAAAGGGTGAATCTGTGGGGTTGCTGCCCGATCAGGTGCCGCCACAGGGCATGGGCATCATGGCTCCTTTTTTTGGGCGCGATGCCTACACCATGACACTGGGTGTGCGACTGGTTCAGCAAACCGGTGCGGCTGTGCTGATCGCCTGGGGAGAACGTCTGCGTTGGGGGCGTGGCTACCGGGTTCATGTGAAGCCGCTCGATGCTCCATTGCCATCCAATCTGGCAGATGCAGTGGCTTTTGTCAATTTGGTCATGCAGACGCTGATACTACAAGCACCCAGGCAATATCTGTGGGGCTATGGACGCTACAAACTTCCGCGTGAGACTTTGTAAATGTTGAGCCACGTCGCTTTGGGGTTGATGCGTGGTTTGGCCTGTTTACCTCTGTCGTGGCAGCGCTGGCTTGGCACTTTGCTGGGCTGGCTGTTGTATGCAACTGTTTTGACACGTCGGCGTGTGGTTTTTACCAACTTGCGTTTGTGCTTTCCTGATATGACCGATGCTGATATTCGTTCGCTATCGCGCCGTGTGTTTGTTTATTTTTCGAAGGCGTGGCTGGACAGGGGGTGGCTGTGGCATGGCTCGTCCCAGGTAGTACGCCAACGTCTGCATTTGTGTGGTGCGGTGCATGAATTGATGGACAGCAACCCTGTGGTGATTTTTGCACCGCATTTTGTAGGGCTGGATGCAGGCTGGACAGCGCTGGCACAGCAGTTGCCACTGCATTTCACCACCATCTACACCGATCAGGCCAACAAAGTGATGGACCGTTGGATATTGAAGGGTCGTCAGCGTTTTGGCTCGGTGCAGTTGTTTGGCCGTGTCGATGGGGTCAAACAGATTGTGGCTGCACTGCGATCAGGTCATCCGTTGTACCTGTTGCCGGATATGAACTTTGGCCCGCACGAATCGGTGTTTGTTCCGTTTTACGGTGTAAGCGCAGCGACTGTGCCCAGTTTGTCACGCTTTGCCCGTTTGGGGCGCGCCAAGGTGGTGCCGGTGGTCACGCGCATGACGGCATCGGGTTATGACGTGCAGGTGCTGCCAGCATGGTCCAACTTTCCCGGCGATGACCCCGTGGCAGACACTGCTCGCATGAATGCGTGCCTGCAAACCTACATTGATACCATGCCCGACCAATACTATTGGGTTCACAAACGCTTCAAGGATCGCCCTGAAGGCGAGGCAGATGTTTATGGATAAAAATGGCCTCTAAGGATAAGGTCAACAATAAGTTGTGCATTTGGCTCGTCAGATTTGGGCGCACTGCGTCGTTACAAATCGCTGATGTGGCTGGGCCACACCGCACGATTTGCGCCTAGCATTGCATCTTTAACTCTGACGGCCAAATGCACAACTTATTGTTGACCATATCCTAACTTCAGACTTCCTGAACCGCGTGGAATGTAATTGGGGTGCGTTTCAAAGTGATGTAGTGCAACACAAAAACCAAATCCCCCCTAACCCCCCTTTTTCAAAGGGGGGGACAAATACAGCGCTTTGCCCAAATAGGCTAACCGTTCTCATTCCCCCCTTTGAAAAAAGGGGGTTAGGGGGGATTTGGATGTCGCAAAGCCAC
>CAIYWD010000121.1 GCA_903929815.1 uncultured beta proteobacterium | reverse complement strand
TCATGCGAATCGTCACCTACTCGGATGCAAGAAGTTCACTGAAAGCGGTGCTTGACCAAGTGCAAGATGATGCGGATGTGACAGTCATCACCCGTCGGGTTGGTACGGATGCCGTCGTGATGTCGTTGAACCACTACCAGATCATCATGGAAACCATGCACCTGCTTGGCACACCTGCAAACGCTGCACATTTGGCCACGTCAATAGCCCAGCACAAAGCTGGAAAGGCTATTTTGCGTGACTTGGTGGACGTATAAGCATGGCGCGATCTGTCCGGTTCACACCAGCGGCCTGGGATGATTACTGCTACTGGCATGGGCAAGATAAAAAGACTTTGAAGCGTATCAACACCCTGATTGATGCAGCGTCAAAAGAACCATTCACGGGTATCGGCAAGCCAGAGCCATTACTGGGGACACTGGCAGGGTACTGGTCACGGCGCATAGATGAAACGCCGAGACCGGCAAATTCAAAGACAAGATTGAACAACTCAAGTTTGATGTGTGGCTTCGTCAGTTGATGACGACTGAGTTTGATGAAAAAGCCTTTACCGTTTGGCTTCAAACACAGCAGAATAAGTGATTTATCTCTCCACGTCATTGGATGATTGTGATAAAGTAGTTACGTTTTCGTATCTACTTTTAGGAGATCAGTCATGCACGTTGAAGCAAAGCTCTTTAAATCTGGCAATAGCCAAGCGGTTCGGCTGCCAAAGGCATTTCGGATGCCTGGGGATGTTGTCTGGATCGAACGCGATGAAGCCACAGGCAACCTCATTTTGAAAGCCAAAGATGATGACAAGCGCAAAAAAAACCTGGCTGAGCTGTTGAGACTGATTCGCGAGGAGCCTTTCGCAGAGGACTTCATCCCTCCACGCAGTGATGAAGTTCGCCCTAACCCTTTTGCTGAATGGGAAGACGCCACGCTGGCAGATCCCGCCAAGCCATCCAATGTGACTCGACGTGTTAAACGCGTGGCCAAGGCTTCGGCATGATGCACTATCTGCTGGATACCAACATCATCAGCTACTTCATCAAAGGTATCAACGCCAGTTTGGTACAGCGTATGCAAGCCGGAGTGGACGCACAAGACATGGCCATCTCTGTCATTACACGTGCGGAACTACGTTACGGCGTTGAGATGATGAATAAATTTGACAAACGTCGCAAACGCATTGACCTACTACTGGAGGAACTGCCCGCGATACCGTGGAGCATTAAGGCAGCCGACGAATTTGGCCGAATCAGGGCACATCTTCATCGTCAAGGTACGCCAAACGGTGACCTAGACACCCAAATCGCCGCCCACGCCCTAGCTGAAAAATTGATTCTTGTAACCCATAACACCCGCCATTTTGAAAATGTGCCGAATCTAAAACTTGAAGACTGGGTATAAGATTTTTGAGACAGTATATGTAATATACTTTATTTTAAACATGCCTTCGATTTCTTGAAAATCAACATGTTAGCAAAATCAAAGAATAGGTTTCCAATAATGTCTAGTGAAGGTCTGACCGAAAAGATATTTTATTTTTTAATAATCACTGCAATTTCGGGGCTTCCCACTTAAGGCGGGACAGAGATGAAATCAGCTCCCTGCGCTTGTTACGGCTAATCAGCCAAATGTGTGAGCTTCCCCTGCCAAGAAAACCATGTGAGCGCATCAAACGTAACTCATTGATATTGCATTTGTCCAGCCTTAAGTGGGAAGCCTTAAACTCTCAACCTGATCGTTATCATGGTAAAAGCCTCAAAATGAATTCAACAACAACCCCAGAAAGTGGTGCAGAAACGGCTGCGGTCATTTTGCATAACGTCAATAAAATTTACCGTCTTGACTCTGTGGATGTTCCTGCATTGACGGATGTCAATCTTTTGGTCCGGCCTAATCGCTTTACGGTGCTGTCAGGCGCTTCGGGCAGTGGCAAAACAACGCTGCTGAACATCATGGGCTGCATTGACAACGCCAACACAGGGCATATTTTGGTGGCCGGTGAAGAAGTTCAAAAACTCTCTGACGATGCCTTGTCTGACTTTCGGGCCAAAAACATAGGGTTTATTTTTCAGAACTTCAATTTATTGCCGGTACTCACGGCCTTTGAGAATATTGAATACCCCATGATCATGGCTAAAGTGCCACCTGCCAAACGCAAACGACGGGTTGAAAAATTACTCAATGCAGTAGGTTTAAGCGATCGTGCCAAAAACCGCCCAGGGCAGCTCTCTGGTGGGCAACGCCAACGTGTAGCGGTCGCACGTGCTCTGGCTTGCAAACCCCAACTTGTTCTTGCTGACGAGCCGACTGCCAATCTGGATAGCCAAACCGGTACTGCCATCATTCAACTGATGCGCCACATGCAAAGGGCTTATCACATTTCGTTTATCTTTTCCTCACACGACCCCAAAGTTCTGGCCGCAGCCGACGACACCCTGTTCATTCAGGATGGCAGAATTACATCGGTCAAACGCTGCGACGACCTTGCGGAGACATCCGTATGATGAGAACGCTCTCTCTGGCTCTGCGCAACCTGCTTCGCAACCGTCGCCGTTCCTTAGCCACCCTTTTAGCAGTTATGTTGGGTGTCATCACTATCCTGATGTTTGGCGGCTTTGTGCGCAACGTCATCTATGGGATGGAAATCAAGTTCGTCGCCCAAAGCGGTCACCTACAAATTCAGCATAAAGACTATTTTTTGTACGGTGACGGCAATCCTGCAGCCTATGGTATTGAGGACTACCAGTCCATCATCAAAACCATCAAGACCGACCCTCAATTGATGCCATTGCTTTCTGTGGTCACTCCCAAGTTGCAATTGGGAGGCGTGGCGGGAAATTTTGCCGCCGGCGTATCACGAACCGTCTTGGGAAGCGGTATGGTGGTTGAAGATCAAAACCAGTTGCGCATGTGGAATGATTACCAGTTTCCGGATATGTTTTCGTCTTTGGCACTGGTTGGAACGCCACCTGATACTGTCGTGATTGGCTACGGCGTGGCGCGTGTACTCCAACTTTGCAAACAGCTTGGCATCACCGACTGCCCTGAAACCACTATCAGACAAGAAGAACCTGCCGCTTCTTCGTCAGACCATCTGGCACCCGATGACATTGCCGAACTCTCCATGCAGGAAACTGTTCCCACTGCCAAGTCTGGAGAGACTCAAATCGAATTATTAGCCCCCACTCCTCGTGGGGCACCCAACGTGGCGCAACTCAAGGTGGTCAAGGCAGAGCAGCAAGGAGTCAAGGAGTTTGATGATATTTTTATTGCCCTGCACCTGGAACAGGCACAACGTTTGGTGTACGGCAGTGGCACACCCAAAGTCACTGCCATCATCGTGCAACTCAAGCACACCGCAGACATAACGAGGGCGCAAGCCAGAATCAACCAACTGCTGGCCCTGTTTTACAAAGACAAACCTTTAACCATTTTGACCTTTGGTCAGCTCAATCCTTTTTATGGTCAAACTATCAACATGTTTTTTGTCATGTTTGGATTTATCTCGGTGTTGATCGGCGCTATTGTTCTTTTTATGCTAGGAAATACAATGAGTATGACAGTGGCCGAGCGTACGATAGAAATCGGTACTTTGCGCGCCATTGGCTTGCGCCGCAATGGCATCCGCAACCTCTTTGTGTGTGAGGGTTTGCTTCTGGGCATATTGGGCGTAACCATTGCCACTGTGCTATCCATCGGAATTTCCATCATCATCAACCACAGCGGCTTGTCATGGATTCCCCCAGGATTTATGACCCGCGTACCCTTGACGGTCCGCATTCTTGGCGAGTACCGCATGATGATTGCCAGCGGCATGGGTCTTATGCTGGTCGCAACCTTGTCAGCATGGTGGCCAGCACGGCACGCTGCGGGCATGAACATTGTTGATGCGCTCAGACACGTTTGAAAACACTTACCCACTCAGGAGCTTTGACATGAAACTGAATCACATTTCCATCTTGTTTGTTAGCCTGTTACTCAGCGTCTTGACCTTGGCACAAACCCAACCAAGCGCCCAGGCCATCCTGCAAGCCAGCGATGCCATACGCAACCCCGACAAACCCTTTGGCGTGACAGTCACACTCATCGAGTACCGCAACGGCAAACAAACCGACACCAGCACATTGGCCAGTTACGCCAAGTCTGATGCGCGCAGCGGGCAATTTCGATCACTGATCCGCTTTGTGGCACCCGCTCGCGATGGTGGCAAGCTCATGCTCAAAAGCGGCAACGACTTCTGGTTTTATGACCCCGCCAGCCGAGCCAGTGTTCGTTTGTCACCTCAGCAACGTTTGTTGGGGCAAGCCTCCAATGGCGACGTGGTGACTGTCAACTTTGCCAAAGACTACCAGGCAAAAATGGGTACCCAGGAAGACATCCCCGATGGCGATCGCCAAACACGACACAGCACCCGGCTTGATTTGTCTTCTGCATCGCCTGATGCCAGTTACCACAGCGTTGAATTGTGGGTCGATAGCGCCACCCATCGCCCCATCAAGGGCAAGTTTTACGCCGAAAGCACCCGTCTGCTTAAAACCGTCTATTACCGGCGCTACCAAAACCAGTTGGGTGTGGAACGCCCCACCGAGACCGTCATTATTGACGGCCTCGACCCCAAGTGGGTCACCGTCATGCGCTATGCTGACTTTGCCTACCGCGATGTACCTGAGGTGTGGTTGCAACGTGACTACCTCCCCAATTTCAAGCCTGAGTGATCTTTCATGTTCAGAATACAAATTCTTGGCTGGATAGGGCTGGCCTGCGCTGCGCCTGCATGGGCTGCTGGTGCAGAAGACGATGCCCTGTCTTTGGCTGATGCCACATCCGCCACAACCCAGACCGTTCGTTCAGACTGGCGCATCTTTACAGAGCTGTCTGCCGGACAAGTGGCACTGCGCCAATTTGCCAGCCCTGATGTGACCGCAGACGCGCAGCGCTTGTCTGTGGATGTTTTGTTTGATAAAAAATTGACCCAAGAGTGGCGTGCTATTTTCTCTGACCGTCTTGATTTAAGCCGACAGTCCAGCCCCACTGCCAGCCCGGACAAAACTCTCAACACCTTGAAAGAAACCTACCTAAGCTGGCAACCCCAAAGTAATCGCGTAATCGATGCAGGACGCATCAACGCCCGCTATGGCTTAGCCCAAGGTTACAACCCGACCGACTTTTTTCGCGATGGTGCCAACCGATCCATCACATCGGTGGACCCCGACAGCATTCGTGAAAACCGCATGGGAACGGCCATGTTGCGTGGCCAAGTGTTGTGGGCTGGTGGTTCGCTCACGGCCATTGCGGCTCCAAAATTGGCCGATGCGCCCAATGACAGTTCATGGAGTGCAGACCTAGGTTCCACCAACAACCGCAACCGCTGGCTATTGGCGGCCAGCCATCCATATTCTGAAGGTTTGAACCCCCAGGTCATGCTATTTGGTGATGATCAACAACCTGTACAAATGGGGCTGAATCTGGCCACTTTGTTCAACGATGCCACTGTGCTGCACCTGGAGTGGTCGGGTGGGAGAATGCCAAGCCAACTGGCGAAAGCCTTGACCCCATCGCCCCCTGAAACCTTTCGAAACAAGGTGGCCACAGGTTTGACCTACACCACCAGCAACAAAATATCACTGACTGCGGAATACCACTACAACGGCGCAGCACCAACTCCATCAGAATGGGATACTGTTCGTTCAGGCTCTCCCTTGGACTATGCCCGCTACCGTTTGTTGACACAAGACCGGCTGGAACTGGTCACCCGACACGCTGCCTTTTTTCGCGGCACCTGGCAAGATGCCTTTATTCATAAGCTAGACCTTGCCGCCATGCTGCGCAGCAACCAAGATGACCACAGTCGCCTGTTTTGGCTTGAAGCTCGTTTCCGTTTGGACAAAACAGAATTTGCGATGCAATGGCAACTGACCAGCGGTGATGCTGGTACAGAATATGGAACCTATCCGCAGCACCGCAATTTACAAGTGCTGGGGCGGTATTTTTTTGAGTGAGCTTGTGGAGCGTGTGCGATGCACTCACGATCCAATGACAGGTGGTTAATCGGCACTGGTTTAGTTCCATTACTTATAAAAGTTATTTATTTGTAACAGCTTAGTATAAATTTACACTGTGATGATGACCGGTCAAATCCAAGATTTGACCAATATTCCCTACTAAGGATGTGGTATTACAGAATGAATAGATTTATTGCAAATCTGTTTTTAAATTATTACAATCAATAACTTGAATTAATAATTGAACTGAAACAGTGCCGTCATCGCAATGATGGCACCCTTCATGATAAGGAATAAACATGTTGACATTTGAAGAACCCGCCCCGACGTTTGAAGACGTTTGGCGCATGTTTCACGAAATGGAAATCTACCAAAGAGAACGTTCTGCAGAAACCAGCGAACTGTTTCGGCAAACCAGTGAACAGTTTCGGGAAACTGACAAAAAAATTCAGGAAACTGACCGCATCGTTAAAAATCTGTCCAAACAGTTGGGCGAGCTGGGAAACCGGCTGGGTGAATTTGTAGAGCAGATGGTCGCTCCGGCTGTGGTGCGTCTGTTTAGGGCACAAGGCTTGGATGTGCATGAGGTCTATTCAAACATTGCATCCAAACGCAACGGTGAGGCTCTTGAGATTGACCTTTTGGTCGTTAATGATGGTGTTTTGGTGGCGGTGGAATGCAAAAGCCAATTGACTTCAGCACATGTCGATAAACACTTGGAACGCATGGAAAAGCTCAAGCGCTTGCTTCCACTGTATAAAAACCACCGTGCCTTTGGCGCCTTGGCAGCTATGGTGGCCAGTGACGAGGTCAAAAATTACGCGCAAGCGCAAGGGTTTTATGTGCTGTGCCAAAACGGCGAAGGCATTGACATCAGCAACCCTGAGACATTCACGCCCCAAGTCTGGTAGAAAACTTAGGGGACAGTCTATAGAACTATTTTATCGTTCCCACGATCCTGCGTGGGAACGCAGCTTCATCACACGCTTTATATCCAAACTAACCACGTTCCAACGCAGGATCGTGGGAACGATAAAAATGTGACTTGAGTGGCTACACTTGCACCAACTGCGGTACAACTGACGGATAACCACATCCTAGATTCCTCAGTTGAACGCGCCAGAGTGGGCTACTGGCGGCGCGTCTGGGTAGGCGTGACGACGCTGCAGGCTACTGCCTGCAAGGAGGAACAACACCACCAGACGTGTTGCCAGTAGCTCAATCGGGTGCGTAGCGCTCTCACCCAAAGGGTGAACTCCATCGAAGTCACAAATCTCAATTTTCATAACGGTTTAGTGAAGATATTGATCCAGTAGCTGGTAAAGCGACAAATTTCACAAAGCACACGTTTGATGGACTGAGATTCATGTCGCTTTGTTAATGCGGGCATCTATAATAAGCGGTCAACTGAGGAATCTAGGATCATGCGAATCGTCACCTACTCGGATGCAAGAAGTTCACTGAAAGCGGTGCTTGACCAAGTGCAAGATGATGCGGATGTGACAGTCATCACCCGTCGGGTTGGTACGGATGCCGTCGTGATGTCGTTGAACCACTACCAG
>CAIYWD010000120.1 GCA_903929815.1 uncultured beta proteobacterium | reverse complement strand
CCACTACCCCCCCCCTTTTCAAAGGGGGGAATGAGAACGGCTAGCCTATTTGGGCAAAGCGCTGTATTTGTCCCCCCTTTGAAAAAAAGGGGTTAGGGGGGATTTGGTTTTTGTATTGCACCACATCACTTTGAAACGCACCCCGACCTATGGGTTCTTGTCGCTTTGTCAATGCGGGCATCTATACTTAAGAAAACTTTTTCATGACAGATACCACCCAAACTTTTTTTTTGCAAAGTTCCACCAGCGCCACTTTGCTATTTGTTGACGACGAACCCAGCATTTTGTCGGCCTTGCGCCGATTGTTTCGCGCAAAAGGGTTCCAGGTTAAAGTGGCTGAAAGCGGTCAGGCAGGCCTTGACATGCTTTCCCATGAATCGTTTGACCTTGTCATTTCTGATATGCGAATGCCCGAGATGGACGGGGTTGTTTTTCTGGAGCAAGTCAGACAGCGCTGGCCTGACACCATGCGACTGCTGCTCACGGGCTACGCCGATGTGACCTCTGTCATGGGTGCCATCAACCGTGGCGAAATTTATCGCTACATTGCCAAGCCCTGGGATGACAACGATATCATTTTGATTGTTCGGGGTGCTTTGCAACAGCGTGCCATGGCGCTTGAACAGATGCGTTTGCATGCACTCATTCAAGTTCAAAACGATGATCTGAAAGAATTAAACACCGGCCTTGAGTCTAAGGTTCAGCAGCGAACGGCTGAACTGCAACAGTCCAACAGCGCCTTGAATCATGCCAACGAACGGCTAAAAACAAATTTCATTACTTCCATCAAGGTGTTTACCAGCCTGATAGAACTTCGCAACAGCCACATTGCGGGTCATTCTCGACGCGTGGCAGACCTTGCCCGTCGCCTTGCCTTGCGTATTGGACTCGATGCCAAGCAATCACAAGAAGTTTTTGTGGCAGGTTTGCTGCATGAAATTGGCAAAGTAGGTTTTGATGATGACATGCTCCAAACGCCAATCGTGATGTTGACCACACACCAACTTGAGGTGTTTCGCAAACATCCAGCTTGCGCTGCGCAATTGCTTTTTCCTTTGGATGAACTCAAAAACGCTACAGAAATCATTGCTGCCCAGTTGGAGCGATTCGATGGTGCAGGCTACCCCGATAGGCTATTGGGTGACGAAATTCCCCTGGGTACCAGAATTTTGGTTGTAGCTTGTGACTACGACAGTTTACAAATTGGCATCTTGGCACAACGCAAACTCGATAAAGCACAAGCCAGAACCGTCATCATTCAAGGACGCGGCAAACGCTATGACCCCCTTGTGGTAGATGCCTTGGTGGCCTTGCTGTACGAGGCTGCCAACCACGATGCCAATACGGATCGCGTGGTTGAAATGTCGCTCTCTACACGTGATTTGCAAGCGGGCATGGTGCTGTCACGCGATTTGGTGACACCCAGCGGGCTGCTGATGCTGACTGCAGGTTATGTGCTCGATGACATGGTGATTCGCAAAATCATGGATTTTGAGAAGTCCATGGGTTTCAAATTCATGGCTGATGTGAATGTCTGACGTCAGTCAACATTCTGCCATTAGGATATGGTCAATGTCACTCGTGGGGGGTGCGTTTCAAAGTGATGTGGTGCCCACCCTGTCACGTTCAACATAAAACACACCCCCCGCTCCCAGGTTCTTTCACATTCACTAATAGTTCAGCGCCAAGGTAGCTGATGGTTCAGACGCTGATGCAGGAGGACGAACGATGGTACGCACTGATGTTTGTACGGCACGACCACGCACAACCTGTTGCAAACGTGCGTGCTCAGCGAGCACCTTGGCAGCGTAACCACCGTCATCTCCCATATCTGTAGCCCCCACATATTTTTTAAGACCGCCTTCAATCGAGCCGGCCACCCGAATACAGTCCTGCAATACTCTGACACCTACTCGCAAGTTGGTCAAGGGGTCAAAAGCTGCAAATTGTCCTCCAAATCTCTGGTATTTGTCACTATGGACATGGGTCACGACCTGCATGAGGCCTTGGGCACCTACAGGGCTTTGCGCGAACGGATTAAAACGGGATTCAATCGCCATGACGGCCAGAATGAGAGTGGGGTCCAATTTGGAACGCAAACCAACATCAAAGGCCTCAGACACCAGCGCACTGATAGGCTCAGGAGCAACACGGTATTTTTTACTCAACCAAAAAACCAGAGCAACTTGTTGCTTGGGCAAGTACTTGGGGTTGGTGGCAGTGACGCGGTCGCTGGCATCTTGAGGATTAACCTCACCCGTGACTTCAATTTGTCGCTCTTGCAGCCAGCCAAACAATTTAGCTTCGCTTATCTGGCGCAATTCAGGACGTGCCATCAATGAAATAACAATAAAAAGAACCATGATGCCGATCAGGGCAACGCTGTTGTGGGTGATATCAAAAAACCCCTGGACGACGACCGTGGTGATGCGTCTCATTCCCGTTAGTAAAATTTTACATGCTGACATAGCTTTTCCTTCTTGCGCGTGAGCTTGAATCATCAGCACGACATGCTGATGATCTGAATGCTCGCTTGGGTTGTTACGCTAACAATGTTGCAGTTTATTTCCTTTATGTTTGTGCAGAAACTTGATGTTGCCAGATAGGCCCTGAGGATATGGTCAACAATAACTTCCACATTTGGCTCGTCCGCTTTGGGCGCACTGCGTCGTTACAAATCGCTAGTGTGGCTCGCCACACGTCGCGCTTTGCGCCTAGCATTGCATCCCAAACCAGACGGCCAAATGCGGAAT
>CAIYWD010000119.1 GCA_903929815.1 uncultured beta proteobacterium | reverse complement strand
TCACCCCCCTTTTTCAAAAGGGGGACAAATACAGCGCTTTACCCACCGAATTCGACAGTTGCTTGTAGGTTATTGATTAACAACAGGAAAAACGTGCCATTACAAATGCTATGAATTTAGGAAAGTTCAAATAAATCAATTTGTTAGAAGCATCAACTGTCGAACTCGGGTGCCCAAATAGGCTAACCGTTCTCATTCCCCCCTTTGAAAAAGGGGGGATTTGGATGTCGCCCCAAGCAAAGCCACATCACCTTGAAACGACGCAGTGCGCCCAAATCTGACGGCCAAATGCGGAACTTATTTATTGACCATATCCTTAGCACTTAAATTTGGATTTGTCGCAGAAGTAATAGTAACAAGCGATTTCATCTGACTTCATAACTCCATCTTTGTCCCGCCTTAAATGGGAAGCCGAAAAACTTGTATATCGGGTATAAAACACCATCAAAAAAAGCGACCGTCTTTGCAGACGGTCGCTTTCTACTGATTTATCTTAATCATGCTGTCATGTTTATAACACGACAGCATAGCACCCCATCAATCCTTTGAAATATAAATATTATCAAGGTAGATACTGGGCAGCGAACATCCGTTTTTCTTCAGACATGCGGCATTATTTGTCACACCAAAACGATCCGCAATAATCAAACGGTGCAATACCATCGACAAGTCATCAGCAGTTGATTTAATGTCTGCCAGCGGAATCTTGACGTGAGACCAAGAACCTGTGTTGCTGTAACCATAACTACCACTCGACAACTGCAACAAAGGTATGGAAACATCGTAATCGCCAACGATCGTTTTGAAGCCAACCTCTAGTTTTCCAGGATAAGTGGTCTTGATGTCGAAGTTCAAGTGTCCTTTTGTCGCAAAGTTAGACAAGTTCGACGATACCCTTTGAAGGTCAGATCCGAAGAACAGGCCCCAACCCCAATACGCAGGTTCTGGGATTAATTTAAGAAGATAGGGGGTGTAGTTCGTCGTTGAATCTTCAAATTTAGAATCGACAACAGTTGGGAGATGCGTCTCATTGTCAGTCCACGGAAACCATCCAAGATTCTTATCATCGTAAGCCCTACTTTCACCCGTCGTGCCGATGTCGGAAAACAGTGTGTAGCGCGTGGCGTCAAGTGCCGGTATCACAGGCTTGATCCAATACACAGCATCAGTGTTAATCACAGGCTCAGTCTGATAGTCTGGGAAATTGAAACTTTGAATCGCAAGACGAGCCTGGCGATCACTGTTAAAAAGACCCCAGTTGTCATCATTGGCTGCTTGTTTCCAAAGCTCATCAAAAGCCTCAAAGTAAAAAATTGCTTTGGGACCAGAACCCGTGCGACCCTCTTGAGCCCAAGCCATCAATCCGTCAAAATACATTTTTTGATTGACTGGTGATGCCATAAACTCGAAGTTATCGGCTTTCCACCCTGTCTCACCAATAATGATGGGCTTATTGTTAAATCCTTTGGAATCGAGATAAGTGCGCAAGATCGTGTAATCACTTTTAATTGATTTGATGGCAGCACCCATCATCGCTGTGGCACGTGAAGCTATTGGCACATTCTTCTGCCTCCAATCCCATGAACTGGCAGTTTGAGTATCATCATAAACTGCATCCCACAAAGGATAACTGTGCATCGAGACAAAGTCAATGGCAGCTAAAACTAAACGCGAACTATTACCTTGGGGATCAAGGTTACGAAGAGGAACCCCAGCAAAAAAAGACCAGTTGTCGTCTGTTGTTATGGGTTGGGTGATTTCGGTTTTTACCTTATTCAAATAAGCCACCATCACCTCAGGCGTTTGAGGATTAGGTGAATTCTTCATCATGGTTTCATTGCCAACGCTGACAGCCAAAATAATATCACTATAGACCTTGGCTAATTTAATGCAATTCACAATTTCAGTCTGATTATCCAAATCAACTGTAGATATATGAGCACCCAACATCACCTTGATATCAAAATTATTCGTCTTGATAACCTTCAAAATCTGCTCGGAAACAGTGGAACTATCGTAAAGACGTATCAAACCAAACTTGGCATAAGACAAAAGATTCAGGTCTTGCTTGATATTTTCGTCAGTCACCTCTTCAGTCTTCTTATCAGCCTCTGTTTTGGCTCGGTACGGTGAATAAGCAATAGCTTTTCTTTTGGTAAAGTCTGCTGATAAAGGTCTTAATTGACCGCCATCCTGCAAACTCAATGGATCTGCAGGCGCAAAACCACCACCACCGCATGAGGCAAGTGTTAGCGAAAAAAGAATGGCAATCAAAGTCCAAAGGAGACTCGACTGGCGTATGGACGGGGTGTTGAATGCTGTAAATTTCATAAAAATAACCTTATTTGTTAAACTTTTAGAACCCAAAGACCATACCAACCGAGAACCAGTTAGAGTCTCGGGTCACACGAGAATCAGAATAATTGATGCCGGTATTTTGACCCATGGACAATGGCGACAAACCCAAACGTGCATAATGAACTGCACCAGTTTGGAAGGTGAGTTTCACGCCAGTCGCATAGTCATATTCCATACCAAACCCACCCACGAGTGCAGAATTATTTTGTCCACGTTCATAAGGATTATCTGTGTTGGCAGTACCAAAATACGTCAATCCTCCAGTGGTTAGCCATTTGCCCATGCGATAACGTGCACCCAACATCAAATCAACAGAGTCTGCAGGGTAACCCTTTGCACCTGCGCCACGAGTCCAGTCAACATTGAAATAGCTGTTTCGACCGCCGGAGTTCGTTGTTATAGCAACAGAATCTGCACCACTCCACCAGTTGTAACGGACACCACCCAAAACCTCAAGTTTTTTATCGATTTGATAACGTGCAAGCAGCATGGAAATGCCCTGACTTGACTCAACAAGCGCTTCGTTGTTTCCGTCAGAGTTATTGGGTGTCAGGCCTGTGAAAGGTGCTTGACCCCACGCACTAGGCGTACCGTTCCTGGTGCTTTGCAAAATACCGTCGATATGCAGATCACCAACATCGTACTTTGCATACAACTCCAAAAATGCAGGTGTATGAACATTAAACTCTGTATTACCCCAGTCATAAGTACCTTCCACGATCATCGTACCCTTGAACGCATCAATGGGACGTGACGTATAACGTATGGCGCTGGTTAACATGCCATAACCCGCACCTGTTGGACTCAACGTGCCGGATATGGAAGTTTCGTAGGTATATTTATCGGAGAGATTCCAGGCTTGAGTTGTCATGTGACCCACACGCAGCGTGCCATAGTCTTCGTGACTCACCTCAACGAATTTCTTATACCAGTAACCCGTCCAGATCGAACCTTGATTGGGGACATCAACAGTGCCCCCGTGCTCGCTACTGGTATCGTTTGTCCAGCGTTGGCTCAGCGCAGCCAAAAATTTATAACCGCTACCCAAGTTGTATCTGGCAGTCAAGTCGGGCTGAATTTGCCAGAATGTAAAACCAGAGCTTGTGAATTCGCGTCCTGGAACAATGGGATCATTCCAGTTGGCCTGCTTGGTTTGGCCCTGCGCCGGCAACCACTGGCAATCAGCGCATTGGTTGCTGCGCATGCCAAACCGCACTTCACCAAATCCGTTCACACCGAACATGTCGTCAGGACCAAAATCAAAAGCGTGGATTGGAAAAGCAGCAAGCACAGCGGCTGCTGACAAACACAGATGAAAGCCGACGCGCTTTGAACTACCGATAAGCTGAGGAAGCGGACCGGCGCTATTTATGAATTTTTTGGAAGATGGTGTATTCATGGAGTGTTCATGCTGTTCAGTTGAAATCAGGGTGACGTGAAAACGGTTTTACATCAGTGTGATCATCTCGCTTTTTTCATGATGAGATACCCCGTGTTTACCCTAATTTAGGTGAATAAAAATAGGGATCATTAAGGGAAAACCCTGAAAAAACGAATTAAAAAATGAGATGAAAAGCGCATTCACTATGATATAAAGCGGGGGATTATAAGCAACCAAAAAGGACATTATCATGAAACACATTCGGTTTTTTGGCATAGCACTGGCATTTTGCTTGGCTGCATGCAACTTTGCATGGGCACAAACTGCCAATACTGCAAAAATAGGTGCTGGTACCATTTATTTGGCACCCAAAGAAGGCGATAGACCTGTGCCAAAGGCAAAATTCAGAACAGATGCCTTACTTAAAACTGCAGCGCAAACAGGTCAGTGGTACACATCTCAAATGTTTTACGCCCAGCCTGAGGTCTTGCAGGTTCACCCCTTGAGTGTGAAGGCAACACCCGCTGGCGTTGAGTTTGTTTTACCTGCCAAGGAAGTTGTGCCTACTGTGCGCCAAGACGTCGAGATTCACTACCCTCACCGTAATCCTCTTGTCATTTCCCCCGTAGCCTTCAAACTGGGTCAGTCCAAAGTTTCCAAAGTGAGTGATTGGTCTCTGGATATGTCTTTCGTTCGCGGCCAGGATGAAATGCTTTTCACTGTCGCTCACGGCAATCCTTATGTGTCATTTCAAATCTCGCGAGGTGATGTGCGCTTGCGTCTTCCCGTAGCTGGCGATCGTTTTGACAGTGGCGATGATGCTCGCATTTTGGCTCTACGGGTCAAAGGTAAACCCTACGCATTGTTTGGCCCTACGGGTATGCAATGGAAGAAAGTGTCGCCTACAGAGTGGGTGGGTCTCATGCCTTCTGGCAAAGGCTATGTTTCAGCGGCAGGTTTGCCCGACGACAGACCTGACACCTTGGCACTCTTCACACGCCACGCTTATGCCTTTATTGACGACACACGCGCTGAGTGGAAGTACGACCAAGCTACCAGCAAAGTTGACACTACCTTCAACACGATGACGAAAATCATGGAGGGTCAGGACAACGGTCCGCTCCTCGGCCTTTATCCACACCAGTGGTTTAACAACGCTTCAGTGCAGTCGGCTTTGGGTCAGTCTTATGACACCATACGCGGCAAAATCAAGTTGATCGAAGCATCTCAATTCAAGACATCGTTGACCTACAACGGTTTTGTACCCTATTGGCCTGCTGTGAGCGATTCTCCCCGCAAAAAGCAGCTTGACGAAGTCATGGCTGCCGATGTGCGCAATGCCCGTCGCATGATGCTTGAAGAGGGAAAAGGCCCTTACTGGCAAGGCAAGGGTCTGCATCGCATTTTGAAGTTGATGGATGTGGTTGAACAGCAGGGCGACCGTGCTGGTCGTGACCGGTTGTTGGCAATGGTCAAAGAACGTGCCGAGCAATGGCTCACAGGCCAGGATCACACATACTTCCATCTTGACAAATCGCAAGGTGCGATTGCCAGTTATCCTGAAGAATATTATTTTGTAGAGCAGATGAATGACCATCACTTTGTGTATGGCTACTGGATTCGCGCTGCAGCAGATATTGCACTGAGAGATCCTTCCTGGATTGCAAAAGACAAGTGGGGTGGCATGATTGACTTGCTGGTTGGAGACATCGCCACACTGAAACGCAATGGTGCAGATTTTCCATTCATGCGCAATTTTGACCCTTACGAGGGTCACTCTTGGGCATCTGGCATGGCCTTCGATGAATTTGGTGGCAACCAGGAGTCTTCCTCCGAAGCGATGAACGCTTGGGCGGCTTTGATTCTTTGGGCTGAAATTACCGGCAACCGTGAATTGCGCGACCTTGGTGTTTACCTCTACACGACTGAAATCAACTCCATCAACCACTATTGGTTTGATCTTTATGGTCAGGTGTTTGCACCCGAATACAAAAGCCTTGAATCAAGCATTGTCTTTGGTGGCAAATATGTTCACAACACCTGGTGGACGGATGAACCACGACAAATCAAGGGCATTAACCTTCTTCCTGTCACTACCGCATCAACCTACCTTGGTCGAAATCCTGACTTTGTGAAACGCAGCTTGGCCACCCTCAAGCCTGAGACTGACATTTACTTGGCTCGTGACAAAAAAGCCAATCCACCTGACATGTGGCAAGACATTTTTGCGAAGTACATGGGCTTGGCAGACCCCGACTTGGGTCTTGCCCAATGGAACCGGTGGGGCTCTTTTGAGTTGGGTGATACACGCACACACACCCTTCACTATTTGTTGAGCTTGCAGGAAATGGGAACACCTGACTTTGACGTGACTGCCAACACGACGTTTTTCAGTGTGTTTAAACGTGCGGATGGTCACAAAACCTACCTGGCATTCAACGCTGGCAAAACTCCTATTGACGTGACGTTCAGTGATGGCAAAACTCTGACAGTTGCCCCAAATACTCTGGGTCAACTGAAATGAAAATCAACGTCTTGTTGGCTGTTAGTATGTTATTTAGCGGGTCTATGGCTGTAGCTGCGGCGAGTGCTGAATCAAATGGGACATCATCCCTTGTAGCTGCACTTACACCAGCGTCCCCCACACGGTCGGGCTGGAAACTCGTCTGGTCAGATGAATTTGATGTAGAGGGCTTGCCAGACCCCACCAAGTGGGGTTATGACACCGATCGCAACAAGCAGGGCTGGTACAACAATGAGCTTCAGTATTACGCCAAAGATCGCCTTGAAAACGCAAGCGTTCAAGGTGGTTTTTTGACCATCACCACCCGCCGCGAAAGTCTAACCACTGCCGCTGACTACGGTGGTCAGCTCTATACATCCGCCCGGCTAACCACACGCGACAAGCCCAGTGCTACGTGGACTTACGGTTTTATGGAGGTTCGCGCCAAGCTGCCCTGTAGCCTGGGTACATGGCCGGCCATTTGGATGCTTGGCACTAATGGCATCTGGCCTGATGACGGTGAAATTGACATCATGGAACAAAAGGGCACATCTGCTGATGACAAAACAAAAGTCTCAGCAACTATCCACACCAAGGCCTATAACCATGCTAATGGCACAGTGGGTGTTGCGCCGGTGGGTGTCAGAACAATCGCTGATGCCTGCACACAGTTTCACAACTATCAGCTTACCTGGACGACTGATAAAGTTATGGTTGGCGTTGATGATGCTGAGTATTTCTCCTACGCCAAGCCTGAATATGCAGGTTATGCGAAATGGCCTTTTGATGACTCTCAGTATCTGATACTGAATATTGCGCTGGGAGGGTTTATGGGTGGTGAAGTTCCCAAGAACTTTGTCTCTGACCAAATGGTTGTTGATTATGTTCGTGTGTATCAAAAATAGCTTTTATTCCCCATACTTCATGCAATTCTTAAGTTTGGAATTTTTCGCATAACGGGGAATTGACAGGGGCTTTTTTCGCCCCCAGCTTCCCACTTAGGATATGGTCAATAATAAGTTCCGCATTTGGCCGTCAGAGTTGGGATGCAATGCTAGGCGCAAATCGTGCGGTGTGGCCCAGCCACATAAGCGATTTGTAACGACGCAGTGCGCCCAAATCTGACGAGCCAAATGTGGAACTTATTATTGACCATATCCTTAAGGCGGGACAAATGCAATATCAATGGGTTACGTTTGATTCTTTCACGTGGTTTTCTTGGCAGGGGAAGCTCCCCCATTTGGCTGATTAGCCGTAACAAGCACAGGGAGCTGACTTGACTCTGTCCCGCCTTAAGCGGGAAGCCAAAAACCGCACGTATTGGCTTCAATTCAGGCTCATACCTGAATTGGAAAATACTGGTCTGGTATTGTAACTACTCAGCACCCCTTGAGCAAATGAGCGATAATTCATAGCAATGCAAACACCATCCAGCCTAAATCAGTTAAATCACGCCGAAAAAGATGCGCTGATTTTGATGCAGCAGGATCAGATTACGAATTTGGAAGAGACGGTCAAGCAATTGCAAGGACGCCTCAATATGAGCAGCCGCAATTCAAGCAAGCCCCCGTCAAGCGATGGCTTGAACAAGCCGGCACCGAAGTCATTGCGTGTTGCAGGGCAGAAACCAACAGGCGGGCAAATAGGTCACACCGGCAGCACATTGACAAAATCTGCAACGCCCGACAAAATTGTTATCCACGGCGTACCAGAGCTGTGCCAAGCGTGCCAGAAACAACTGCCTTTAGCGTATGTCGCTGAAACACGCCAGGTCTTTGATTTGCCTGAAGTGAAATGCGAGGTCACTGAGCATCAGACAATGCAAGCTGTCTGTAGCTGTGGGCGTGTCCATACAGGGGAATTCCCAGCCGGGGTCAACGCTGCCGTGCAATACGGCCCACGGGCAAATGCTTCGATGGTACATCTCAACGAAAACCATGCCATACCATTACAGCGCACAGCCATGTTGATGGAAGACTTCTTTGGTCTGCCAGTGTGTGAGGCAACCGTTATCAAGGCTGCTATTAAAGGCGCAGAAATTTTGCAGCCCACAGTGAATGCCATCGGCCAAGCCGCTGTCAGTTCAGCCGTGCTGAATGCCGACGAAACCGGCGTACGGGTTGACAAGAAACCCCATTGGCTGCATGTGCTGGCCACAGAGAAAATGACATGGATAGGTAGCCACCCCAAGCGCGGCAGGGAAGCGTTTGAAGCCCTTGCCCTGCTGCAGCAATTCCGAGGTGTGTTGGTGCATGACGGCTTTCTGCCCTACAAAGCCCTGAATTGCCTGCACGCGCTGTGCAACCAACACCATTTGCGCGAGCTGACCTACCTGCTCGAAGAGCAAAAACAGGCTTGGGCAGGTGACATGATCGAGTTGCTCACACACGCCAACCACTTGGACAATCTCAACTGCGCTGATGGCAAAACACCGGACTACAGCAGCGAAAACTACCAAACTGAAGTACGCGACCTGCGTGACTTGTATGAGGCCATTCTGGCGCAAGCACTGACAGACAACCCTGTAGCACCGCCTACAGGTAAACGCGGAAGAACCAAGCAAAGCAAGGCCACCAATTTGATTGTCCGACTACATGATTACGGCGATGATGTTTGGCGTTTCATGACACATGCCGGTGTACCGTTCACCAACAACCTGGCCGAACAGGCAGTGCGTATGCCAAAGGTGAAGCAAAAAGTCTCTGGCTGCTTTCGTAAACCCGAAGGCGCCAAAACCTACTGCGTCATCCGCTCCTATTGCGCGACCATGCATAAACAAGGAGCAAATATCTTTGAGTCTCTTGTCGCGGCCTTCAAGGGCTCTACGCCTCAGCCAAACTTCGGCTGAGTTCTGTCCGTCTGCCCAAGGCGGGGCTGAGTAGTTACCTGGTATTACACGTTAATCACCGCAATACCGACTTTATCAAGCAGTCGGCGGGTATGAATCAGTGATAAGCCCATGATCGCCGTGGGGTCATCATTTTCAACACTCTCCAGCAATGCAATACCCAAGCCTTCGCTTTTTACACTGCCTGCGCAGTCGTAAGGAGCTTCAGCCATCAAATAGGCTTCAATTTGCGCATCGTTGAGAGTGCGAAATTTGACCTTGATTTGGGCAAGTTCAGTCAATTGAAAACTACTTTCAAGACAAACCACGGCCACTGCAGACTGAAAAATAACTGTTGTGCCACGCATGGCCTGCAACTGTGCAAATGCTTGTGCGTGAGAGCCTGGTTTTCCAAATGCTTGTCCGTCAAGGTCAGCCACTTGATCTGATCCAATAATTACTGCCTCTGGGTGCCTGGCTGCCACTGATAACGCTTTGGCCAGCGCCAGACGAACAGCCATCTCCATCGGAGTTTCATTAGGTAACTGGGTTTCATCTACATCACTTACGATGACACGAAAGGGCAAACGAAGTCGCTCCAGCAATTGACGGCGGACAACAGAGGCAGAAGCAAGGATAAGTGGGCGTGTAAATGTTGGTTTCACTAAATGTTCAGGGTTTTGTGGACTGCCATTGCGGTCGGGTGCGTTTCAAAGTGATGTGGCTTTGCTTGGGTGCGACATCCAAATCCCACCTACCCCCCTTTTTTCAAAGGGGGGGAATGAGAACGGTTAGCCTATTTGGGCAAAGCGCTGTATTTGTCCCCCCCCCCCATTGAAAAAGGGGGGTTAGGGGGGATTTGGTTTTTGTAT
>CAIYWD010000118.1 GCA_903929815.1 uncultured beta proteobacterium | reverse complement strand
TTTGAAAAAGGGGGGTTAGGGGGGATTTGGTTTTTGTATTGCACCACATCACTTTGAAACGCACCCATTGCGGTCTATCTCAAAAGCAATGATACCGTTTAGGATATGGTCAATAATTCTGGATTCCTCAGTTGAACGCGCCCGAGTGGGCTACTGAGGAATCCAGGATGATGTCCTGCACCGAACCAGTGCCTTGGAGTGGACTGGATGCCATGAAAATTAAAGACATTTTTCTTATAACGACGGAGCTTTGGGTGCTTTCATCAGTTCGGCAACAGCAGTGCGAACGGCAGCTTTATCGCCCACACTGGCAAACTTGCTGTATTTGCCCAAAATACCAACCAACTGGCCATAAATGCGCGGGTTGGCGGCCAGGCATTCTTGTTGGTCAAGAAAGTTGGCATCGCCCGACAAATTACCTATCAAACCACCCGCTTCGGTCATCAGTAAAGAGCCTGCTGCCACGTCCCAAGCCTGAAGACCGATTTCAAAAAAACCATCGGTAAAGCCAGCCGCCACATAGGCCAAATCGAGCGCAGCAGACCCTGGGCGGCGCAGGCCGGCAGTACTCTGCATGACATCGCCCATCATGCGCAAATAGGTATTGAAATCATCATCCACGCGATACGGAAAACCTGTTGAAATTAAACACTCTTGCAAGCGAAGGCGTTTGGCCACACGTAGGCGTCGATTGTTCATGTAAGCACCGCGCCCCTTGGTCGCGGTAAAAAGGTCGTTGCGGGTGGGGTCATAAATTACTGCTTGTTCAATCTTGCCTTTGACTGCCAAGGCAATGCTGACACAGTAAATGGGCAAGCCATGAATAAAGTTGGTGGTGCCATCCAGGGGGTCAATGATCCAGACATAGTCAGAGTTCTGCGCGCCATGCTCACGTCCCGATTCTTCAGCCCATATTGCATGACCTGGGTAGGCACCTAGCAAGGTTTCAATGATGATGTGTTCAGCAGCCTGATCAACTTCGGTCACAAAGTCGTTGGCTTGTTTTTCTGAGACGCGCACCGATTCAATGTCAAGAGACGCGCGGTTGATGATGGCACCGGCAGCGCGTGCGGCTTTCACAGCCACATTGATCATGGGGTGCAGATTGTGAGAAATCATGGTGGAGTGTGTGGTGATTGCACAGGTTGTTTCAGTTTTAAGGATATGGTCAACAATAAGTTCCGTATTTGGCTCGTCTGAGTTGGGATGCAGTGCTAGGCGCAAATCGCGCAGTGTGGCCCAGCCACATAAGCGATTTGTAACGACGCAGTGCGCCCAAATCTGACGAGCCAAATACGGAACTTATTGTTGACCATATCCTAAGCAGCAAGTTGTGCAAGAAGAAGCGCAGACAGACAGCGACAATCGCACATTTTAACGACACCCATGCAAACCCGATTTATCCTGATCAACACCAGCCATGCAGGCAACGTGGGTGCTTGCGCGCGTGCCATGAAAACCATGGGGTTTGACGACTTGGTCCTGGTGGCGCCACGCTGGCCTAATGTGCTCAGGCGTGAAGAAACCATCCAGCGTGCAAGCGGGGCCATTGATGTTTTGAAGCGTGCCCGCATAGTTGATACGCTGAACGATGCACTGCAAGGGATGACCCATCTGTGCGCCACCGCCATGATCCCGCGCGATTTTGGCCCACCAGTAGTCACCCCGCGTGAACACTTTCAATTGCTCATAAATCAAGAGCGGCTAACGCAGTCAGGACAAGGGCTAGAGGCCAAAAAGGCATATAACTTTGGCATCGCTTTTTTATTTGGATCAGAGCGTTTTGGCATGTCCAATGAAGACGTTTACCGCTGCCATGTGTGCCTGACCCTTCCTACTCATCCACAGTTTGGTTCACTGAACCTAGGGGCTGCCTTGCAGGTGATTGCATATGAATGGCGACTGGCTCTAGGGGCTTATCCTGTTCAATCGGCTACACCAGCGGTCACACTGGCCGATGCAGCAGATATATCGGGCGCATTGACACACATCGAGCAAGCCCTGGTGGCCATTGGTTTTTTGGACCCCCAAGCCCCCAAAAAACTCATGCCACGGCTTAATCAGTTGTTAAACCGTGCAGCCATTACCACTGAAGAAATTCATATTCTTCGGGGCGTGGCCAAAATGATGATCAAGTCAGTGCCGGTAGAAGTCAGGTAAGGATATGGTCAACAATAAGTCCCGCGCGTGGAGTTAGGTATGCACCACTTATTGTTGCTCCAAAAAATCATGGCTAATTGTCAAAAAATCAGTCAGTTACGATGTGTTACTGGAGTAATAATAAGTGGGACATCCCTTACAAACAGTTGTTGATTAGCTGTTCAGATGTGGTTATAACTGATCGCTATGAACAACTATCGTATCAATGAATTCGGGCTCTCCACTTAACCGGAGTTCCTCCATGGGCGGTTTGCGGGAGGGCAATCAAGACTCGGCGGGTGTCCGGTTGCCCCCGGCGGTATGGGTTGCACTTTACGCGGTCGCTGGACGGCGACGATATCTTTGTAATGCACCGGTTCGTGAATGACGGCGAGTTCGAGCACT
>CAIYWD010000117.1 GCA_903929815.1 uncultured beta proteobacterium | reverse complement strand
GTCATTCCCGCGAAGGCGGGAATCCAGTGCATGTTGGTTTACCAAGGTACAAAGGCAGTCTGGATTCCCGCCTTCGCGGGAATGACGATGGTGGGGTCTAAACGGTTACGTTCTCATTCCCCCTTTGAAAAAGGGTTAGGAGGGATTTGGATGTCGCACCCAAGCAAAGCCACATCACTTTGAAACGCACCCGTTTAGTGAAGATAATAAGCGGTCAACTGAGGAATCTAGGATAATGGCTTATCATTTATGCACTGCTGTATGGAAAGTGGGGTGTGGAAAATTGAGCAAAAACAATCGAATTGCGACGGCCAATCCGAAGTCTATGTCCTATTTTTTATGCCAGTCTTCATAAGGAATCCATGATGGTGTTTAACCCTGTTCTCAAAACATTGGATGCACAAGGTTTGCAGCGGTTTCAGGCTTTGCACGTTGACGCGGTCAGGGCTGTCACCAACCGTTTTTATACCACCCACGGTTCTGAATACGAGCAATTTGGGGAAAATGGGCGTCAATCTTGTCAGGATGACTTGAGCTTTCATCTGGAATTTTTACGTCCTGTTCTTGAATTTGGCATGCTGCAACCCATGGTAGATTATTTGGTGTGGCTAGACAGTGTGTTAACAGCGCGTTTGGTGCCATCCGAGCATCTGGCACAGTCGCTGGATTGGCTGGGTGAGTTTTTTGCCAAGACCATGAACGAGGCAGAGGGTGCTGTCGTGGTTCAGGCACTCGCTGCAGCACGCGATGGCTTGCTGCAGTCCAACATCAGCACCATACTCCCTGCATTGCCTGTGAAAACCTGGCCTGAAGCGCTTGCATTTGAAGCCGCCTTGTTGCGTGGCGATGTAAAAGAGGCTTTGGCCATGATGAACCGCATGATGGACGCTGGTATCAGTCTGGTTGATCTTGAAATGCAGATGATTCAACCTGCCCTTTACCAAATTGGCGACAGATGGCAAAACAACCAAATCACGGTCGCACAAGAGCATATTGCCACGGCCATTGTTCAAAGAGTGATGTCGGCGGGTTTTGTGCGTTCGCCGCCGCCGATTCCAATCAACAAGCGGGTGCTGTTGGCCTGTGTGGAAGGCAACCACCACGCCATGGGCTTGGCCATGGTGTCTGATGCCTTTGCTCTGGCCGGTTGGCAAGTGCAGTATCTGGGTGCTAATGTCCCCAATACTGCGTTGGTCGCACGGGTCGTGTCTTCACTGCCTGACCTGGTGGGTTTGTCGGTATCATTTCCGCAGCAATTGCGCATGGCCAAACGGGTGATGACACAATTGCGCGAGACCCTGGGCAGTGCGCGACCAGCCGTTATGTTGGGTGGATTGGCCATCAACCAGTTCAGTCGTCTGGCGGACGTTTTGGGGGCAGATGCCTGCAGCGCCAACGCGCAATTGGCTGTGGCGCGCGCTGACTTGATGGTGTCGCCCAATTGAGTTCTTTTGCACCTGAGTTGGCAGCGCTGCTGGGCATGGTATGCGCTTTGATGGATGAAACAGGCACGCTGCTTGAAGCCAATGCGGGTTTTTTGCGACTGATAGAAGCCCATAGTCTTGCAGATGGTCGCAGCAATGTAGCCCGATTTTTTATTCAACCCAATTGGAAAAGTCTGCTCAAAATATCAGGTGCTGCGGACGGCGAAATTTATCGCGGGCTACTCACCCTGGACGATTACATGGGCAAAACGCGCACCCTCAAAGCCGGTGTTTGGCATATCCATGGGCAAGTGCGGCTGGTGGCCGAGTTTGACATTGCCGAGCTTGAACAGTTAAATGACACAGTGCTTGGCCTGAACCGAAGCTATGCACTCGCGGAGTTTGCACTGGCGCAAAGTAATTTCAAGTTGGAAACAAACGCTCGGGCGCTTGAACAATCGGTGTCGGAACTGCAAGAGGCCAACACACAACTCTCACGGATGCACAATCAGTTGTTGCAGTCTGAAAAGCTGGCCTCGATTGGCATTTTGGCAGCGGGTGTAGCCCATGAAATCAACAACCCCATCGGATTTGTCACCTCCAATTTCAGCACGCTCAAAAGCTATGTTTATCAATTGCTGACTCTTGTAGGTGCTTATGAGGCCACCGACCAACTTGATCTGATTGAAGCGATGAAAACAGAAATTGACCTCAACTGGCTTAAGGAAGATGTTGTTTTGCTGCTCGACGAGTCACAGTCAGGACTTGACCGCGTCAAACACATTGTTCGGTCTTTGAATGACTTTGCCAAAATCAATGATTCAGAGGTGTGTCAACCCAGCGATCTTCATGAAGGGATTGAATGCACATTGAGTGTGGCCTGGAACAAGATCAAGCACCAATGCGAGTTGCGTAAGGAATATGGTGAACTGCCGGCAGTGATGTGTGTGCTGCCACAGATCAACCAGGTTGTTTTGAACCTTTTGACCAACGCTGCTCAAGCCATTCCAGGAAAAGGCATCGTCACCATTCGTACCGGCCACACGGCAGACGAAGTCTGGATTGAAATTTCAGACACGGGCCAAGGCATGTCACCCGAGAATATCAAGCATATTTTTGACCCGTTTTATACGACCAAACCCGTGGGCCAAGGCGTGGGGCTTGGACTTCCTGCATCGTTGGGCATTGTTGAGCGACACCATGGTCGCATCGATGTTCAAAGTGAATGTGGCAATGGGTCGGTCTTTCGGGTGTGGCTGCCCCTGCAACAGCCAACCCTCAGCACATGACTACATGACTACTGTGCGTCTCGCACCAATCGTCCGTTGGTGGGTTGAACAGGGCGGGCATTTTGAGGGTATATCTGCTGAAACAACCTGAGTTGATTTTGGCCCATTTGCACGGCTTGCTTGAGAACCATCCACAGCACACCTTCGGTACAAGGTGGCGTGGTGAGTGACCCCATGAACTGGTAATAGCGCTGGTCTTTGGGCAACAGTGCGTTCACATCCAGCACACCGTCAGGCATACGTACCCTATCACCCACATCCAGCGGCATGTACGTCCAAACCTTGTCAATCAGCGGGTTGGATACACCGGGTTCAAGCATCACAGCCACAACGGCGAGATTTCCCGCAGCACTTTTATGAACCAAATGCACCACCATGGCGGAGTTGCGAAAATCCACCTGCTCTTCAGATGGCGAATGAAAATGAAGCTGCAGCAACTTGTAAACCGAACCACGCACGGTCAGTGTGTTGTCGCCCGGCAGATCAACCTGAATGGAATGTCCATTGTTGACCACCGTGCCGTCTGATAGCCTGTAGTTGAATTGCAACGGTTCTGCCGGCCCTTGAAGGGTGGTCGATGTTTCAATGTTGATGGGTGACTGGCGTTTGCCAATGCCGCATGTGATGAACTCGGGCTTGAGCTGTCCCCAAGCCTGCGGCCCGGTCATCCCCGAATAGGACCAATGCACATCTGAGTGATCGCTGCCATAAGCGTTCAAAGCTGCGGCTCTGGCCTTGATGTATTTTCGGCTGGCCGTCGTCCGGCTGGCAGGCTCGTAGGTCGTCGCTCTGGAACGTGCCACCTCTCTGGACGAATTCGCCATGGCAGGCTCGCCGTGTTCATCAAATGATTCACGGGGCACTGCGGCAGACGGATGCTTTGCAGATTGTGTGGGCGGGTCAGAAATGACCAGCGTCACTTTTTTTCGTTCGATGTTTTTGTCTTTGAGTGCTTTTTGGATATCGGATGTCAAAGTGCCGGATGCGTGTGCCGATGCCGCATCAATGGGCATGGAAATGCCCGTCGGCGCGGCACGTTGCGTAGGGGCGTTGTCTATCGATGCCCCCAAGGCAGGGTGACCTGACAGGAACAACATGACCATTGAGCCATGCAACGCAAGGGCAATGTGTGAAGTGTGGGAGAACATACATATTTTCATGGCAGTCCAGATCAGGCAATGAGAAGTCTCTGATGTTCCAAGGTAAATTTGTTCTAAAGCCAACTTCGTCATTCCCGCGAAGGCGGGAATCCAGAATGCACTAGATTCCCGCCTTCGCGGGAATGACGAAAATTCAAGAACTTTCCTTCAGAACCAATTCACCCTGTCTGATGTTCATCTTATCAGTAAATCCCCGAACGCAGATGAATTTGATTCAAAAAGCCATCATCTGTAGAGCTGGTTTTGAGGATATTCAACTCAAATCCGCCTGCGTTCGTGGATGCGGGATGGTTTGGATAGTAAGGCTAAGAGTGCGAAGTGAGACTCAAATTCATTTGCGTTCGGGGAATCATGGATGATTTGATGCACACTACAGGCCTGATCCTGGATTCCTCAGTTGACCGCTTAGGATGTGGTCAGTAATAAGGTATGCACCGCTTATTATTACTCCCCAAAATCATGGCGACTTGACAAAAAATCAATCAGTTGCGATGTGTTTTTGGAGCAACAATAGGTGGGACATCCCT
>CAIYWD010000116.1 GCA_903929815.1 uncultured beta proteobacterium | reverse complement strand
TTTGAAAAAGGGGGGTTAGGGGGGATTTGGATGTCGCACCCAAGCAAAGCCACATCACTTTGAAACGCACCCGTTTAGACCCTCGGCCCAAATGTCGTCATTCCCGCGAAGGCGGGAATCCAGTGTATTTTGGTCTTCATGGATACACAAAGTCAGTCTGGATTTCCGCCTTCGCGGGAATGACGGTGGCGGGGTCTCAACGGTTACGATGCCATGACTCACGGGTGCGATTTAAAGTAGAACTGAGGAATCCAGGATTAAACTTCACGACCATGACGCTTTGTGTATTGGGTATTGAATCTTCTTGCGATGAAACCGGTGTAGCACTGGTGGATATGACCGAAAATTGTTGGCCTGTTTTGCTATCGCACGCGCTGCACAGTCAAATCCCCCTTCATCAGGCTTATGGTGGTGTTGTCCCCGAGTTGGCCAGCCGCGACCATATTCGCAGGGTATTGCCGCTCTTGGAGCAGGTGTTGGCAGATGCCGGTCGTTCCTTGCCGGATGTGGATGTACTGGCTTTTACGCGTGGCCCGGGTCTGGCAGGTGCATTGCTGGTAGGGGCGGGGGTTGCGTGCGCCATGGGCGCTGCCCTAGGGCGGCCTGTGCTTGGCATTCACCATCTGGAAGGGCATTTGCTGTCGCCATTTTTAAGCGATGACCCGCCTGAATTTCCATTTGTAGCCCTGTTGGTCTCAGGTGGTCATACCCAATTGATGCAGGTCGATGGTGTGGGGCGCTATCACATGCTGGGTGAAACCATTGACGATGCGGCCGGTGAAGCCTTTGACAAATCGGCCAAATTGCTGGGGTTGGCTTACCCGGGTGGTCCTGCACTTGCATCCCTGGCGCAACAAGGGGACTGCACGGCTTTTGCTTTTCCACGTCCTTTGCTTCGCAGCGGAAATCTGGATTTTTCTTTTGCCGGGCTTAAAACCGCCGTGATGGTTCAAGCCAGAAAATGTGCTGCAGCGCACCATTGTTCGGTGGATACATTGGCACAGCCGGTATTGGCCAATCTTGCAGCATCAGCGCAGGCTGCCATTGTGGATGTTCTGGTGAAAAAATCACTGGCCGCATTGCAGCAAACGCAGATCAACCGTTTGGTGGTGGCAGGGGGGGTGGGTGCCAATCGGTGTTTACGAGATCAACTCAACGCCGCCTGTGAAAGGTTGGAGATCAAGGTGCATTACCCTGCCATGCACTTATGCACGGACAACGGCGCCATGATTGCCATGGCTGCTGCCATGCGAATACAGTCAGGGCGACAAACTGCCAGTACCATTTATGCTTTTGATGTCAAACCACGCTGGTCACTCGATGCCATTGATTCGTGATACGAGTGATACGATTGATACGATTATTTTTCACCCATTTTGATAAGGAAAAAACATGCCTGGACGCAACGATCCCTGCCCTTGTGGCAGTGGCAAAAAATACAAATACTGCTGCATGCGTCAACAAGAGGTTACAACAACCGTCCACAAAAATCCCCACGATGGTGCTATTGAAACTGTCTTGAATTGGCTGCAATCACGCCACCGCAAAGGCTGGTCCAACGCTCTCGAGCGTCAGCGCGATGAACTGATAACACCACAGGACTTGGAAACCTTCCAGTCGTTTGATAAAAACACGCAATCCAACATCCAGATCAATGCAGCCGAATGGTTGCTGGCCGAAGGCAGCATCGAAGCGCAAGGCCAGCTTCGTCGCATCAATGAGTATGTGCTGGGTCCCACGGGTCCGCAATTGAACACGGCTCAACGCCACTGGTTGTTGCAATTCGGACAGCGCCCCATGCGCCTCTACACCGTGACCGATGTGATTCAAGGAACGCAAATGACACTGTGCGACACCCTGGATGCAGACATTGCCCCTGTTGTTGTGCGCGAGCGCTCAGGCACCCAAAGGCTTTTGCCAGGCACAATATTGGCTTGCCGTGTCATGCGTGTGGAAGATCATTTTCAACTGTCAGGGGCTATTGGTGCTTTTTCCATGATGCACAGTCGGGTTCTCATTGATCAGTTGCGTGCTGCATTCAAAGAATTTGGTTCATTGCCCAATTTCGCCCAAATACAGAGCAAACTCATTTTGAAAGCCTGGCTGCGGCAGTTTTTTGACCCTCTGCCCATGCCAGTCATGGTTGACCAGTATTCTGGTGACCCCATCACCTTGATCACAGACTATTACCGTGTGCTGGACTGGTCTGCCTTGAGCCGCGCTTTGGCCGGTTGTGTTGATGTTGAGGGGAATCGCAAAGAGGGCTGGTCCCGCATCATCGACTGTAAAGACGGACAAATACGTCCACTGGCCCACATTAACCTGAGCTCATCACCAAATCACATCGAGATTTTCTACAAAACACAACGCTATGCCCAACAGGGGCAGGCATGGTTTGATGCATTGGCCGGCGGATCGGTTACTTTTCTGGAACGCAAGGTGGTATCTCCCAGCAACGTGAAGGAAAAAAGCCGCAAGCCAAATCCAGACAACATCGATCCCCGTGAAGTCACCCAAGCCATCCAGGAAGCCGTCATGCGTCATTATGCAAATTGGGCTGACGAACCCATTCCTGCCCTCAATAACAAAACACCACGCCAGGCCATCCAGACAAAAGCGGGGCTTGAGCGCGTCAAAGGCCTCCTTCGCAGTTACGAAGCCAACGACAAAGATCAAGCCACACACCAGGGTCGTGGAACCGTCTCTTACGACTTTTTGTGGGAGTCTCTCAATATTGCACGGTAAAAAAACCAACAAAAGTACCTCTAACGCAAGCTGGGCGTGCGTTAGTAGCTTTGTTTTTGATAGTAACTAGGTATGACACAACAGACCGGGTGCGATTCAAAGTGATGCGAAATTTTCTGTAGCTTGTAGAAGCGGCTTCCAGCCGCTTAGGATATGGTCAATAATAAGTTCCGCATTTGGCTCGTCAGAGGGTGCGATTCAAAGTGATGTGGCTTTGCTTGGGTGCGACATCCAAATCCCCCCTAACCCCCCTTTTTCAAAG
>CAIYWD010000115.1 GCA_903929815.1 uncultured beta proteobacterium | reverse complement strand
GATGCAATGCTAGGCGCAAATCGCGCAGTGTGGCCCAGCCACATAAGCGATTTGTAACGACGCAGTGCGCCCAAATCTGACGAGCCATAAGCACAACTTATTATTGACCATATCCTAAGTCCAGTATTTGGCTCATCAGAGTTAAAGATGCCATGCCAGGCGCAAATCGCGCAGTGTGGATCGGCCAACAGGGATACATACAATGAAAAGAGTTAGGCGAATTTATGCACTATATTTTACTATTAAAAATATAGCTACTTATGCAAGCTGGACGGGCGCTAGAGGCCGATTTGTCATACAAAAAAACGCACTCAAGTTCGCGCAGCTTGACAGGTGAACATTGCCAACTTCACATCACTTTGAATCGCACCTGCCATACGTCACTCCCACAAAAATACCCCACGCTGGTGGCATACTCACGTCCCAACGATGTGTGAAGGAGAATTTTTGTGAATCTTGCCAAATCAGCGCCTCTATGGCGCTCTGACAGTTTTATGGGCATCATGGTGGTGGCAGCCGTGCTGCTGCTCCATATCTCAACGGACGCCATTAGTACGCTGGAGCGGCGTTTTTATGATTTTGCCAGCACCAGCACATCGCGTGCGCCCTCGGGCCAAATCGCTGTTATTGCAATTGATGATCAAAGCATTGCCAACATTGGGCGCTGGCCGTGGTCCCGTGATGTTCATGCCAGGTTGATTGACATGTTGACGGATGCCAAGGTCAAGACCATTGTGCATACGGCTTTCTTTTTTGAGCCTCAGGTGGATCGGGGCTTGCGCTACATTTCTCAGATGAAAGACCTGCTGGCTGCAAAGACGCCTGCTTCAGACAGTTCAGCACCTCCAGCAGTTATCGGTTTAACCCCCTATGAACCTTTGCTCAAACTCATCAGTGAAGCCCAAACTGCGCTGGATACCGATGCCTTGCTTGCCCACAGTTTCAGCAAGGCGGGCAATGTCATCATTCCTTCTGTTTTTGTTCTGGGCGAACCTCGTGGCAACTCCGATAGCGATTTACCCGCTTTTGCGCTTCAAAGTTCCATTGATGAATTGGACGGTTTTTCCATGCCCGCCGTCAGCGCGCAAGAACCTCTTGCCAGTTTGGGGCAAGCAGCAGTTGGTGTGGGGCATTTGAATCAAATTCAGGATGTCGATGGTGCGCTGCGTCAAGAGGCTTTGCTGGTCAACTATTACGGCAGGGCCGTTCCTTCCATGGCGCTGCTTGCAGCCGTGAACAGTCTGAACATGAAAGTGGCCGACATCAAACTGTACCCTGGGGCCGCAGTGCAAATTGGCAAGTTGCGCATTACCACAGACGCATCGGCCATGATGTTCCCCCAGTTCTACCCAGCACAAATGGGACACCCTGCGTTCGCGGTCGATTCTTTCTTTGATGTGCTCAATGGCAAAATTTCAGCTTCCAAATACACCGGCAAAATTGTGATCATTGGAGCAACTGCCGCAGGTGTGGGAACACAATTTGCCGTGCCTGGCAACCCCTCTTTGTCGCCAGCCGAGACTATCGCCCACGTGACCTCAAGCATTCTCAATGAGCATTTCATTGTGCAGCCCACTTGGGCAACGGGTGTCACCTGGGGATTGTTTTTGTTGGTTTGCGCTTACCTGATTTCTGCTTTACCCCGTTTATCTGCGGGTATGGCTGCGGCGTTCACGATGATGTTGTTTGTGGCTCTGTTGGGTACTGAGTTTGGTCTTCTCTCAGGTGCTGCCCTGTGGCTCAATCTGGTTTTTCCAGCCACCTTGCTGCTGCTGGGTCATCTGGCATTGACCACCAAACGCTTTTTGGTGACAGAAGCCGGCAAAATCAAATCAGACGAAGAATCTGCCGAAACCAACCGCATGATGGGATTGGCGCTTCAAGGGCAGGGGCAGCTTGACATGGCGTTTGACCGTTTTCAGCGTGTTCCCATGGGCGACGATGTGATGGGCAATCTTTATAACCTGGCACTTGATTTTGAGAGAAAACGCCAGTTCAACAAAGCGCAAGCCGTTTATGAACACATGGCCAATTTCAATGCCAATTACAAAGACCTGAAAGTCAAGTTGAATCGCGTTAAAAATCTGTCTGAAACTGTCATGTTGGGCGGCAGTACCCACCCTGGCGGCACACTGCTGCTAGACAGTGGTGCGGTTGAAAAACCCATGCTGGGACGCTATCAGGTTGAAAAAGAATTGGGCAAAGGGGCCATGGGTGTGGTTTATTTGGGTCGTGACCCCAAAATTGGCCGTGTGGTGGCCATCAAAACCATGTCGTTGGGCGATGAGTTTGAAGGCAGTGAATTGGTAGATGCTCGTGAACGATTTTTCCGCGAGGCTGAAACCGCAGGCCGCTTGCAGCACCAAAACATTGTGACCATTTTTGATGCCGGCGAAGAGCACGATCTGGCCTACATTGCCATGGAGTTTCTCAAAGGCAAGGATTTGACAGCGTTTTGCAAGCAAGACAACTTGTTACCCATGTCAACGGTGATCTCTATCGTGACACGAGTGGCTCAGGCTTTGACGTATGCTCACCGTGCCCACGTGGTTCACCGTGACATCAAGCCCGCCAACATCATGTACGACATAGAATCTGATACCGTCAAAGTGACTGACTTTGGCATTGCGCGCATCACCGATTCAAGCAAAACCAAGACAGGGCTGGTGCTGGGAACGCCAAGTTTTATGTCTCCTGAGCAATTGGCAGGCAAAAAGGTGGATGGTCGTTCAGACCTTTATTCTTTGGGTGTGATGCTGTTTCAAATGCTCACGGGTGTTTTGCCGTTTCGCGGCGAATCCATGTCCGAACTGATGTTCAAAATAGCCAACGAGGAAGCCACCAACATTCGCTCGGTGCGTCCTGACATCACCCACGCGTTAGCAGCCGTGGTGGCGCGCGCTTTAAGCAAAGACCCAGCAGCACGCTATCAGGATGGTGACCTTTTTGCGCAGGCTTTGCAGGCGGCTACAGGCGGCATCACGGTGGGCATTCAACCCCCTGCTGCACCGGCTGCCCCCTACCGAAAAACGGCAGATTTTGTGACCAAGACACCTGATTTTGAAAATACTGCCCATTTGACCTTGCCAGCCCATGCTCCCAAGTCGACCGCTTCTTCAACCCCTGACTTTGAACTTTAGTTCATTCCACCATGAATTACACCTACTCCATGCAAACCGACCCAGGTTTGGTTCGTACCAATAACGAAGATGCGGCGCTGTTTGATGATCGCGCTGGCGTGGCAGTTCTAGCTGACGGTATGGGTGGCTACAACGCTGGCGAAATTGCCAGTGGCATGGCCACTACGTTTCTCATGTCAGAGTTGGTACGCTGGTTGTCTGTTGTGACGTACGATGTCAGCACCGACCATATCACGCATGCCATTGAACTGTGCGTCTCTAAAACCAATCTGTCCATTTTCAATGCTGCCAATTCCAATCCCCAGTATGCTGGCATGGGTACGACTTTGGTGCTTGGTATTTTTCAGGGAAACTACTTAGTGTTGGGGCATGTGGGAGATTCTCGCTGCTACCGTTTTCGCGACGGAGTTTTGAGTCAAATCACCAAGGATCATTCCATGCTGCAAGAGCAAGTCGATGCCGGTTTGCTGACGGTACAGCAGGCCAGTACAGCGCCTGGAAAAAACCTGCTGACACGCGCTTTGGGTGTGGAGGAAACAGTGCAGATTGAAGTGCATACGCACACGGTCAAGGCTTACGATCTCTATTTGATGTGTTCGGATGGTTTGACCGACATGGTGACAGATGCCCAGATCGCCGACATTTTGAAGATGCCCTCAGATCTCGGTGAAATTGCATCTGCACTGGTTCATAAGGCTACAGCGGGCGGTGGACGCGATAACATCACGGTTTTGCTGACAAGGGCACAACCATCCCAGGAAAAACCCGGCTTGCTCTCGCGTTTGCTCGGTAGAACAGCAACCAATTGAACCTGGTAGTTTGTTTCATGAAATTGATGGATTTTTCTGTCTGGCTAGGCAAAAGGATGCACAATAGCCTTGGCTATTGCAATGACGAACAACAACGCCAAGCAGGAAAAAACACGATTTTTTGACCATTTTGGTGAAACTGGCTACCAGGTTTATGATTTTTGAGTCCAGCTCTGACCCCTTTGAAGGAGGTATTCATGCCCAAAGTAATTTTGTTGCTTGATGGTGTTGTCATCAAGGAATTTGATTTGATCAAGGAACGTACCACGCTTGGTCGTCGTCCTTATAACGATATCGTGATTGAAAATTTGGCGGTGAGTGGGGAACATGCTGCCTTGATCATGGTGGGTCAGCAGGTCGTCATTGAAGACCTCAACAGCACCAATGGCACTTATGTCAATGGCAAAGTGACCAAAAAACAAGCACTGCAACACGCTGATATCATTGAAATCGGTAAGTTCAAACTTAAATTTGAGAGCGTGATGCCCAATGCTGATTTTGAAAGAACCATGGTCATCAGGCCTCACACGCAGCAGCATGCACCTTCTGCATCGCCGGTTTATTCATCAGAAATGCGAGGATCCATCAAGGTCATTTCAGGCGCAGCAACTGGACGAGAATTGCCACTGACCAAGGTGGTCACCACCTTTGGCAAGCCCGGGGTGGCAGTAGCTGCCATCACACGGCGAACGCATCAGTTTCTTGTTCATCACGTCGAGGGTGATGATGTGCCGTTCCTTAACGGTGTTGCTGTAGGTACAGAGCCTGTTGTTCTTAAACACGGCGACCAAATCGTCATGGCAGGTACGCAAATGCAGTTTCTGCAAAGTTGATGAGTTGTGTGCAGGTTATTTGCGATCATGGTGGCCGACCATGGATATATTGGTGATCACCACACATCAAGCCATGCATACGCCATGGGCGGATGTTTGTTTGATCTGGCATTGACGTTTTTTCGTGTTTCATAACCACCATGCGTGACTTGGTGCAAACGGGCAGCGCGTCACGCTGTTGTCAATTTTTTTGTTGTCAGCGCCTTTGCACGTTACAGGTTGGTGGCGCACTGCGTCGTTACAAATTGCTTATGTGGCTAAACCACATTGCACGATTTGCGCCTGGCATTGCATTCCAACTCCAACGGCCAAAAGCACAACTTATTGTTGGCCATATCCTATGGTTACCATGAATACCTCTTCCAGGTTACCTCATGTTGAGCGTGCTGGCATGACGTTCGAGGCTTTGTTTTACAAGCAACTGCAACACGTGACAGCCCGCATTCACGAGACCGACAACATCGAGCAAATCATGCTCGAATCCAGCCCTGACATTTGCAAGCTCTTCAATGCCGATCGTCTGACGTTGTATGTGGTGAATGAAGACTGCAATGCCATTGTCTCGAAAATTAAAACCGGACTCAACAGCAGCCGTGACCTCAAACTGCCCATCACACCTCAAAGCGTGGCGGGTTATGTGGCCTACAGCCGATCCCTGGTCAATTTGCCAGATGTGTATGACGATGAAGCACTCAAACGTGTTCACCCGTCCTTGACCTTTCTCAAGGAAGTTGATAAACGCTCAGGCTACCGCACGCGGCAAATGTTGGTGGCCCCCATTGTGGATGGTGAAACGCTCAATGGTGTGCTGCAAATTATCAACAACAAAAGCGACCAACCCTTTGGCGATCTGGAGGTTGAAGGTATTGCCCAACTGTGCAAAACGCTGGCCACGGCTATCAGGCATCGCCTTCGCAAGCAGGAAGAAAGTGTTCGTCGCATGGTGACCAAGTACGATGCCTTGGTCACCAATGGCATCATGACAGCCGAAGAATTGCAACATTGCCTGCAAGAGGCTCGCACCGAGGGTCACACCGTAGAGCACGTTCTGCTGACACGCTACCAGGTTCGGTCTGCACAAATTGGACCCTCGCTGTCTAAATTTTTTGGTGTTCCCTATGAGCCTTTTAGCTCTGGCATTTTGCGATCTGAGGTACTGCATGGCAGCTTGAAGCGCGATTTTGTGGAGGAACAGGGCTGGATTCCACTCGAAGAATCGCCCGATGGCTTGGTGGTGATGTGTCTGGATCCTGAGGCTGTTCGCAGTTCACGCATCTTGCAACAGGTGTTTCCTAAACTCACCAAATTTGCCTACCGTGTGACCACCCTCGGCGAATTCAAGGAAGCACTGGCCAAAATATTTGGTGTAGAGGCCACCGGTGGCAGCATTGACGATTTGCTGGCCGACATGGACAGTGGTCCGATGGACGATGGCACAAATGAAGATTCTCTTGAGTCTGCGGCGGCAGACAACGAGCTAGTCAAATTTGTCAATAAAGTCATCATTGATGCCTATTACCAGGGGGTGTCAGACATTCACATTGAACCCATGCCGGGAAAGCTCAAAACCGGCATTCGTTTTCGCATCGATGGCTCGCTGCAACCTTATATTGAAGTGCCGGCGCATTTTCGTGCAGCCATGGTCACGCGCCTGAAAATTATGTGCGACCTTGACATTTCCGAGCGCCGCAAGCCGCAAGACGGCAAAATCAAATTCAAAAAATACGGCCCCCTTGACATTGAACTTCGCGTGGCAACCATTCCATCTGCCGGTGGTGTGGAAGACGTGGTGATGCGGATTTTGGCAGCCGGTGAGCCTATCCCCATGGACAAACTGGGATTGACCCCTCACAATAAAGATCGGGTCATCAAAACCATCGAAAAACCTTATGGTTTGTTTTATGTCTGTGGCCCCACAGGTTCAGGCAAAACCACCACACTGCACTCGATTTTGAAGCACCTGAATACACCTGACACCAAAATATGGACAGCCGAGGACCCCGTTGAAATTACCCAAAAAGGTCTGCGCCAGGTTCAAATCAACAAAAAAGCCGGTATTGATTTTGCGCTGGTGATGCGAGCGTTTTTGCGGGCTGATCCTGACATCATCATGGTGGGCGAGTCGCGCGACAAAGAAACCGTGTCGATGGGTGTGGAAGCCTCTCTGACAGGCCACCTGGTATTTTCAACGCTGCACACCAATTCAGCGCCAGAATCCATCACACGCTTACTCGACATGGGCATGGACCCCTTTAATTTTGCCGATGCACTGCTGGGTATTTTGGCGCAGCGCCTTGCGAAACGGCTGTGCGCCTGCAAACAATCTTATGTGCCCGATGCTGAAGAATTGCGACTTTTTGCTGCTGAATACGCCGAGGAACTTCGGCACTCTGTCAAATGGAAGACCGACTACGACTGCGAAATGGCCAAACTCCTAGCCAGTTGGCAAGCCACCTATGGTGAAGGGGGTGAACTCAAGTTTTACCGCCATGCAGGGTGTGACAAATGCAATCAAACGGGCTACAAAGGTCGGGTGGGTCTGCATGAACTTTTGATTGCAGATGATGGCATTAAAAAACTGATTCAAGAGCGTGCGCGTGTGGCTGAAATTTTTGCAGCGGCCGTAGAAGGTGGTATGAGAACTTTGAAAATGGACGGTATGGAAAAAGTAATGATGGGTCTCACTGACCTGAAAATGGTGCGATCCGTATGCATCAAATAACAAATGTTTGCGCCTGCTGTGGGCGTCGCCCTTTTATCAAGGGCATGGCAGCTTTGATCATGTTGCCTGGCATCAATGCCAACGCCCGCGAAGGCGTGGACGTGGGCAACAACTCCATGTTTGGCAATCTGGTGTCTGCTGATCAGCTAGAGCAATCTGCCGCTCAACAATACGCACAAATGCTGCAACAGGCAGTAGCCCAAAAAGCGCTGGCGGGCAACACGCATCCTCAGGTGAAGCGTTTGCGAACCGTTGCTCGTCAGTTCATTCCCCATGCACTCGGGTGGAATGTGCGGGCTAAAAACTGGCGCTGGGAAGTTAACCTGATTGGTAGCTCACAAATCAATGCGTTTTGCATGCCTGGCGGCAAAATTGTGTTTTACACCGGCATTCTTGATAAGCTCAAACTCAGCACCGATGAAGTTGCTTCGGTGATGGGGCATGAAATGGCGCATGCCCTGCGTGAACACGCCAGAGAACGCATCGGTAAAACAACCGCCACCAGTGTGGGAGTCAGCCTCTTGAGCAGTGCCTTGGGGTTGGGGCAACTTGGCCAAACCGTGACCAACTATGGTGCCAAATTGCTCACATTGCAATTCAGTCGCGGCGATGAATCTGAAGCCGACCTTGTGGGCATGGAGCTTGCCGCCCGCGCCGGTTTTGACCCACGTGCAGGGGTTTCGCTGTGGCAAAAAATGGCTGTCGCCAACAAAGATGCCCCGCCGCAGTGGTTATCCACCCATCCGTCTGGCACCACCCGCATTGCCGACATTCAGGCCAATTTGCCCAAAGTCATGCCACTGTTTGGACGCTCTGCGACATTGCCAAAAATACAGTAATTGGCTTCACTTTGCTGTATTGGTTGAAGCTACTACTATTGCCATAGCCATAGCCATATTTCATCGGGTGCGTTTCAAAGTGATGTGGTGCAACATCCAAATCCCCCCTAACCCCCCTTTTTCAAAG
>CAIYWD010000114.1 GCA_903929815.1 uncultured beta proteobacterium | reverse complement strand
CTGCCTTTGTACCCTGGTAAACCAACATGCACTGGATTCCCGCCTTCGCGGGAATGACGACATTTGACATGAGGTCTAAACGGTTACAGATGAATCTGTCACTGGTTCAGTTGAATGCACCTATTTTACCAGTTTAAAGCCATTTTATCGTTATAAATCATTTATTTAGTTATAATTTTTGAACGCCGAAACTTTAGATATAATTAACGCAAGGTGTCCGGGGTTGCCACAACCTCGCACGGGCGCGGTTCAAAGTGATGTGGAAAATATACCGTCCGATGCCTACATCGCCCCACGGTTTGTGTCGCACACAACACCGTATTTTGCTTCGCTACAAACGGGCTACCAGTCACACCGTAGCCTAGATGAAGCAAAGTCAAATCCAGAATGTTTCAATTGACCACATCACTTTGAATCGCATCCCCGAGCACATCCATCATTTTTATGACTTGCGGTTCATACTTGAAACCGTTTTTTGTCTATTTTTTATTTGGAGAATTACCATGGCTGTAACGGTTGAAACCCTGGACAAACTGGAACGTAAAATAATTTTGAGTTTGCCCACTGAATGGGTTCAATCTGAAGTCACTGATCGGCTGAAAAAATTGTCAAAAACAATCAAATTGAATGGTTTTCGTCCTGGAAAAATACCTATGTCTTTTATGGAACAGCGTTATGGTTTCGCTGTTCGCCAAGATGTTTTGGGCGACAAAGTAGGTGAATCTTTTGCCCTTGCTGTCAAGGATGCCCAATTGCAGGTTGTAGGACAGCCCAGGATTCAAAAAATAGAGGCTGTCTCTGATGGCGAATTTTTGTTTGAAGCCATTTTTGAAGTGATGCCTGACATCACCATTGGGGATTTGACTGCTGTCGAAATTGAAAAAACCACCACCCAGGTCACTGACTCTGCGATTGACAAGACCATTGAGCTGTTGCGCAAACAATGTTGCACATTTTCGCAGCGTCCACTTGAATCTGCGGCACAAGTCGGTGACCGTATCACGGCTGATTACGAGGGCAAAATTAACGGTGAATCTTTTCCTGGTGGCAAGGCTGTTGATTTTCAGTTTATTTTGGGCGAGGGTCAGATGCTCCAGGCATTTGAAGATGCTACGCTTGGCATGAAGGTGAGTGAAAGTAAAACTTTTCCGTTGACTTTTCCTGCCAACTACCACCCTGCAGATGTGGCCAACAAATCTGCTGATTTCATGTTGACCATCAAAAAAATTGAAGTTGCTCATTTGCCAGAGGTGACTTCAAAGTGGATCCAATCGTTGGATACCAACGAAGTTTCAGTAGAGGGTTTTCGTGAAAACATCAGGAAAAATGTGGAGCGTGAAGTCAATGTTCGTTTGCTGGCGCGCAACAAAACGGCTGCGATAAACGCCTTGATGTCAATTTCTAAACTGGATGTACCTAAAGTCACGGTGCAGGAACAAATGGGGCATTTGCTTGAACAAGTCCGTACTGAGTCAAAGAACCGTGGTATCAAAAATGCCGACCAAACCACTGTTAAAGAAGATGAACTCTGGCAGCAAGCACAATACCGTGTTCGTTTGAATTTGGTCGTACATGCGTTTATTCATACCTATAAACTAGAAGCACAGCAGGATCAAATCAGGGCGTATGTTGAAGAATTGGCCGCAAGTTATGTCAAGTCGGATGAATTTATACAGGCGTACCTTGGAGATAAGAAGAGTATGGAAGAAGCAACACTTCATGTTCTTGAAAAGAATATCACTGAATATATTTTTTCCAAAGCCAAAGTAATTGAAAAGGAATTGACATTTGAAGATTTGATGAAATAATACCTAAAGTTTGGTGTTTTGTCTATTGAACTTGAATCATAAGCACAGAGGTGTAATACTTCACCGGTTGTGGTGTGTTTTCGTTTCATTTTTATTCTGGAGTTTTTATGATGTATGGTGAAGAGGTTACCCAAGGTTTAGGCATGGTTCCCATGGTGATTGAACAGTCTGGTCGTGGCGAGCGGTCTTATGATATTTATTCACGGTTGCTCAAAGAGCGTGTTGTTTTTTTGGTGGGGCCGGTGAATGATTATGTTGCCAACCTTGTCGTGGCTCAATTGTTGTTTCTGGAGAGTGAAAATCCTGATAAGGATATTTCGTTTTACATTAACTCTCCAGGCGGCTCAGTCAGTGCAGGGATGGCTGTTTATGACACCATGAATTTCATCAAACCTGCGGTATCAACCTTATGCACCGGCATAGCTGCCAGTATGGGCGCTTTTTTATTGGCAGCAGGCACCAAAGGCAAGCGTTTTTCATTGCCCAACTCCAGAATCATGATTCACCAACCCTCTGGCGGCAGTCAGGGGCAGGCCACCGAAATTGAAATTCAAGCTCGCGAAATATTAAAGACCCGTGAACTTCTCAATAAAATATTGGCTGATCGAACCGGACAATCTTTAGAACGTATTGAGCGCGATACTGAACGCGACTATTACATGTCGGCGACTGAAAGTCAGGAATATGGTCTCATTGACCAGGTTATTTCCAAAAGGGCATAATTTTTATGTTTCAAAAAAAAGGTTCTGGCGAAAAAACGCGCTATTGTTCATTTTGTGGCAAGGGTGAGCACGAAGTCAAAAAGCTGCTTTCAGGAGGTTCTGCCTTTGTATGTGACGAGTGTGTCGACTTGTGTAACGAGATTATGCGTGAAGAAGTATCAGGCACAAGTAAGATAACTCCCGCAAATGATTTACCTACACCGGCTGAAATCAAAGCCAACCTTGACAATTATGTGATTGGACAAGAATCAGCCAAACGCATTTTGGCTGTGGCTGTTTATAACCATTACAAGCGGTTGCGTCACTCTGAAAAAGCAAGCAACGATGATGTTGAATTGACCAAAAGTAATATTTTGTTGATTGGCCCCACAGGTTCAGGCAAAACGCTGCTGGCTCAAACCTTGGCACGCATGTTGAATGTACCCTTTGTGATGGCAGATGCCACCACGCTGACAGAGGCCGGTTACGTTGGCGAAGATGTCGAAAGCATGGTGGTGAAACTGCTGCAAAGTTGTGGTTCTGACGTGAAGACGGCACAGCGCGGCATTATTTATATTGATGAAATTGACAAAATTGCGCGCAAATCAGACAACCCTTCCATCACACGCGATGTGTCCGGCGAAGGGGTGCAACAGGCCTTGTTGAAGCTGATTGAAGGCACCATGGCCAGCGTGCCTCCCCAAGGTGGTCGCAAGAACCCCAAGCAAGAGCTAGTGCAGATTGATACCACCAACATTTTGTTCATTTGTGGGGGTGCTTTTTCAGGTCTTGAAAAGGTCATTGAACAACGTACAGAGTCCTCAGGCATTGGTTTTGGTGCGGCTGTCAGAAGCAAACAAAACCGCAATTTGACTGAAGTTTTCAAAGAAGTTGAGCCTGAAGATTTGATTAAATTCGGATTGATTCCAGAATTGGTAGGACGTATGCCCGTCGTCGCCACACTGGATGAACTCAGCGAAGAAACCTTGGTGCAAATTTTGACTGAGCCTAAAAATGCCTTGGTCAAGCAGTACCACAAATTGTTTGCCATGGAAGATGTTGAACTGGAAATTCAACCACGCGCCTTGAAAGCCATTGCCAAAAAAGCTCTGAAGCGCAAAACTGGCGCACGGGGTCTGCGTTCCATATTGGAGCAATCCCTGATCGATATCATGTTTGATTTGCCCAATGCTACCGATGTTGAAAGGGTTGTGTTGGATGAATCTACCATCGAAGAAGGAAAACCGCCTCTTTTGATTTATCGTGACAGTGTCAAAATGGCTTGATTCATCAACTTTTTGGGGTGTTTTTCTCCTTTTGAAATCAATGATAACCCTCACAATAGCGCAGCGCTTGATGTTTAGGATATGGTCAACAATATCCTTGGTGTTGGCTTTTTATTGACTTGGTGAAAGGGATTTTTATGTCCATACATTCTCTCCTGCCTTCTCATCTGCTGGAGTTTCCTCTGTTGCCATTGCGTGATGTGGTTGTTTTTCCCCACATGGTGATTCCTCTTTTTGTAGGACGACCTAGAAGTATCAAAGCATTGGATGCTGCCATGGCATCTGATCGTCGCATCATGCTTGTCGCACAAAAAACGGCATCCAAAGACGATCCCATGGTGACAGATATGTTTGATGTAGGGTGCATTTCCACGCTGCTTCAAATTTTGAAATTGCCCGATGGAACGGTCAAAGTGCTGGTGGAAGGGCTGCAACGAGCGCGTGTGATGAATATTGAAGATGGCCCGTCATACTTCACAGTTCGTGTCGATCCTATTGATGTGTCATCAGAAATGGTTTCCCTCTCCAAAGCCAAAGAGAGTGAAATTGAAGCCTTGCGGCGTGCGGTATTGCAGCATTTTGATCAATTCGTCAAAATCAATAAAAAAATCCCACCTGAAATTATGATATCCATTACCAGCATTGAAGACCCCGGTCGCCTTGCTGACACCATTGCTGCACATTTACCTTTGAATCTTGACGGCAAACAAGCCATATTGGCATCGTCTCATATCAAGGAACGTCTGGAAAATTTGTTTGAGCAAATTGACAGGGAAGTTGATATTTTGAATGTGGATAAAAAAATCCGCGTTCGGGTCAAGCGGCAAATAGAAAAAAATCAGCGCGATTTTTATTTGAACGAACAAGTCAAAGCCATTCAAAAGGAACTGGGTGAAGGTGAAGAGGGGGCTGATATTAATGAGCTGGAAAAGAAAATTAAATCCGCCAAAATGCCCAAGGAAGCGCTTGATAAAGTCCATGGCGAGCTAAAAAAACTCAAGCTGATGTCTCCCATGTCAGCAGAGGCCACAGTGGTTCGTAATTACATTGATATTTTGGTGGGTTTGCCTTGGTCCAATAAAACAAAAATCAAACACGACTTAGCCAATGCCGAAGTCGTTTTGAATGAAGACCATTTTGGTCTTGACAAAGTCAAGGACCGTATTTTGGAATACCTTGCAGTGCAGCAGCGGGTTGATAAAGTCAAAGCCCCTATTTTGTGTTTGGTTGGTCCGCCTGGGGTCGGTAAAACTTCTCTTGGACAATCCATTGCCAAGGCCACTGGGCGAAAGTATGTTCGTATGGCTTTAGGAGGTGTGCGTGATGAAGCTGAGATTCGTGGTCATCGACGCACCTACATTGCCGCCATGCCAGGCAAAGTGTTGCAAAGCCTCAACAAGGTTGGAACGCGCAACCCATTATTTTTGCTTGATGAAATTGATAAATTAGGCACTGATTCGCGTGGTGATCCATCTAGTGCCTTGCTCGAAGTGCTAGACCCTGAACAAAATCACAAGTTTTCAGATCATTATGTTGAGGTTGATTTTGACTTGAGTGATGTGATGTTTGTGGCAACTTCCAATTCCATGAACATTCCTCCTGCACTACTGGATCGCATGGAAGTTATCAGGCTGTCAGGCTATACCGAAGACGAGAAAATTAATATTGCTATTCGTTATTTATGGCCTAAACAACTTAAAAATAACGGAGTGGCACAGCATGAATTGGCAGTCACAAATGATGCAATGCGTGACATTATTCGCTACTACACAAGAGAAGCCGGTGTGCGTTCGCTTGAGCGTGAGTTATCCAAAATCTGTCGCAAAGTCGTCAAAGCGCTGCAACTCAAAACCATGACTCCCCAAGTGAGCGTGAATATTCAAAATCTCAATGAATTTTTGGGTGTTCGCAAATTCGATTATGGTCGTGCCGAGAAAAAAAATCAGGTAGGTCAAGTGGTTGGCTTAGCCTGGACAGAGGTTGGCGGGGATTTGCTGACCATTGAAGCTGCCATGATGAACGGCAAGGGAGTGGTCACCCGCACGGGTTCGCTCGGTGATGTGATGAAAGAGTCGGTTGAAGCCGCTCGTACCGTGGTGCGCAGCCGCGCTGCCCGCTTAGGGATCAAGGAGGAGTTTTTTGAGAAAAAAGACATCCACATCCACGTTCCCGATGGTGCGACACCCAAAGACGGACCCAGTGCCGGTGTTGCCATGACGACTGCGTTTGTTTCTGCCATGACGGGGATTCCCGTGCGTTGCGATGTGGCCATGACCGGCGAAATCACTTTGCGCGGTGAGGTCACGGCCATAGGCGGTCTCAAGGAAAAACTGTTGGCTGCGTTGCGCGGTGGCATCAAGACCGTCCTCATCCCCGAAGACAATGCCAAAGACCTTCAGGATATTCCTGAAAATGTCAAAAATGGCCTTGAAATTGTTCCCGTGCGGTGGATTGACAAGGCGCTTGAAATTGCACTGGAAACCATGCCTGTTGCCCTGGAAGAGCCGATGATGGTGGCCGTCACCAATATCAGCCTGTCTGAAACTGTTCTGGGTGATGTTGTCAAACATTAAAGATAGGGCAGATGCCCTTCAAACTGGAGTTGATATGACCTTGTTGCAACCTGTTATTTTGTCAGGTGGTTCAGGCACTCGTTTGTGGCCACTCTCACGTGAAAAATACCCCAAGCAACTGCTTGCGCTCACAAGCGAAGATTCACTACTGCAAGCTACGGTGCGCAGAGTGGATGGCATTGCTGGTGTCACACTGGCATCGCCCATGGTGGTGTGCAATGAAGAGTACCGTTTTATCGTAGCCGAGCAACTTCGACTGATGGGCAAGACGGGTACAGTGGTGCTTGAATCTTGTGGAAGAAATACGGCTCCAGCCCTTACCCTGTCTGCATTGTTTGCTATCAAAAACGGTTCAGACCCCGTGCTTTTGGCCATGCCGGCTGACCATGTGATCAGCGACATTGATGCCTTTCAAAGTGTGGTGGCAGAAGGTGCAGCGCTTGCAAACTCTGGTGCTGTGGTAGCTTTTGGCATTGCCTTCGATGTTCCAGAAACCGGCTACGGTTACATCCAGTCTGGTGCTTTTTACGGTGATACATCTACTAGCAACACGGCGCATTTGATTGCCCGTTTTGTTGAAAAACCAGACTTGCCCACTGCACAGCGTTATTTGAGCGAAGGCACTTATTTGTGGAACAGTGGTCTGTTCATGATGCGTGCCTCGGTCTGGCTTTCGGCCATGAACATCTGCCGCCCTGATATTCTGGCAGCCTGCCAAAATGCCTTCGATCAAGGCAAGACTGAGGGTGAGTTCGTCAGGGTTCATGCGTCCACTTTTGCCCAATGCCCCAGTGATTCCATTGATTACGCTGTGATGGAGCGCATTGCCGCAGGTGTCAGTTCTGGCGAAGCAGGTTTGCCGGTCGGCATTGTGCTGCCCATGCGCGCAGGCTGGTCAGACGTGGGAGCTTGGGATGCCTTGTGGCAGGTTCTTCCCAAAGATACAAAAGGCAATGTAGCGCAGGGTGATGTGCTACTGCAAGATTGCCACAACACCCTGGCACTGTCTGAAGGCCGCCTGATTGCCTGTGTCGGCCTGAAGGATATGGTGGTAGTAGAAACCGCCGATGCCATTTTGGTATCGCATAAAAACAGCACACAAGATGTCAAGAAAATTGTAGATACCCTTAAAAAACAGGGACGTACCGAGGGTTCTATCCATCGCAAAGTGTTTCGCCCCTGGGGGTGGTATGACCGTGTTGATGCAGGCGATCGTTTTCAGGTCAAGCGCATTGTGGTCAAACCTCAAGGCATCTTGTCACTGCAAATGCACCACCACCGTGCCGAGCATTGGATTGTGGTCAGTGGCACGGCACGTGTGACATGTGGGGACAAGAATACGCTGGTATCCGAAAACCAATCCATCTATATTCCACTAGGCACCCTGCACCGTCTGGAAAACCCGGGGTGTATGCCGATGGAATTGATTGAAGTGCAATCGGGTTCTTATCTGGGTGAAGACGATATTGTTCGCTTTGAAGATGTTTACGGGCGTTTGTAACGAATCCATTAGTCATTAGTCATTAGACTTTAAGCGGGTAATAATAAGTTTTATACCTAATTTTACATCGTAAGTAGTTGATTTACAATAGAACTGATACTATTTATACGTATCTAGTTTATTGTCACCCGCTTATGGCTTAATATCAGGAAAACTGTTATTGCAGATGAAATCTGATAATAACCCCGCAAAAACTTAAAAAACTTCCAAAGCTGCTCAGATATACTAGATGGCACTGGTTCACTTGAGTTACGATTATTAATTACATCCATGTTAGATGTAAAATCTTGAGTTTTTCGCATAAAT
>CAIYWD010000113.1 GCA_903929815.1 uncultured beta proteobacterium | reverse complement strand
TGGGGAAAAGTGATGTAACATCTTGTTTTTGTTTAATAAATAGGGTTTTCGGTCAGACACTAGGTAGCATCAGGGGCGTGAAGACAGGATGAAATGCCGCACAACATCGGCGATCTGGCGAGCCAGATAGGGGGGTACAGCGTTGCCAATCTGTGTGTACTGCTCGGTTCTGTTGCCTGCAAAGAAGTAATTGTCCGGGAAGGTTTGAAGGCGGGCTGCTTCCCTGACGGTCAGGCTACGACACTGCGCTGGATCAGGATGAATGTAGTAGTGTCCGTCTTTTGCAATATGTGATACCACTGTGGTGGCGGGTTCATTGCCCAATTGCACTCTGAACCTGTCGATGAATGGCACATGCTCTGCTATCGCGTTCCTGTGATCAGGCTGCAGGTTTGGTGGATAAATTCCGAGCTTTGGTGAATGTTGATAGTGCTTTGCAAAGCACGACGCAAATAAGTACCTGTGAATATCTGATCTCATGTGGCTTCGCGTTTCGTGTTGGAGTACACCCCCCAGTTTTGGATCGTGCAGCCATTTCTGCAAATCTGGCGGCACGGTATCACCCATCACCACTGTCTTTTGTACAAAATGACTACCCACCGACACATGCGAAGCGGCGCTGGTCGCGGCGGACTTCATCGCTTCTTCCAGCATCATTCTTGAAGGTACTTTCCAACCCTTGAGTGCAAGATGCGCAGTATTCAAAACTTCCAACCACTTTGCATGTGAGTCAGGCTCTCTTGACAGTCGGCTGCGCAAGGGCGGCAACCCCGAAAGCGCCTCATTGACGCTGATCGGGTGTTTTGACGGACTCAAAATAAATCGACTGGTTTCATCTTTCAAGTGGCCAGACATTTCAGCCAGGTCAGAGCGGATGCCAAACAAAATCACACGATGACGTTTTTGTGGCACTCCATAATTTTCTGCCTGAATCACAAAATCGTTGGGTTTCAGGTTTTCCTTATCAACCACCAAAGAGCGAACCTGATAACTTAGCCCATTTCCAGGGGATGCCAAGTCGCTCAATATGCTGTCAAATATGGGAGAACCTCCATGCTGTGAATTCAACATGCCCTTGACGTTTTCCATCACAAATACAGATGGCCCAAATTCACGAATCACTCGCAAATATTCCTTGTAAAGAAGGTGGCGTCTGTCACTTTCAAACGCTTCGGCATCTTTTTGGCGCATGCGCGCCCTGCCAGCCATCGAGTAGGCCTGACAGGGCGGGCCACCAATGAGTACCCATTCAGTGGCGTTGCCAAGGGCTGTCCTGATCCAGTCGTCTATGGTGAGTGACGGCGTGATGCCCAGCTCGGCACATCGCGCCTCCAGAATTGCCTGTTTTCCAGCGTCTGATGCATACGGATGGGCAAAAAGTGCTTCACGTGCGATATCTCCACGAACATGGTCGTAATAACAGTCCGGCACCGAACTTGGGGGGAAAGCACGAAATAATGCGCGCAAGGACAGGGTCTTGTGGGCGACCTGATCTTTTTCAATGGACAACCTGACGGCAAAGCTGTGCTCACCGTGATCATTGACACATGACGAAAAGCCATCGCCCAGCCCTCCCGGACCGGCAAAAAGATCGATCACCGGTATGGGATCGTGTTGAATCATTTTCTCGTGTGCTCTGTTGGTTGATATATGTTTGGTGCGACAGTCGGCAATTTGCCCTAGGGTGTGATCATCGCGCCATGGGCACCGTGTTGCGTTGCAGTCGCTGCACATCAAATGCTATGTATTTTGTAGTTAATTACGCTGACTGGACGTGCGTTACAGGGTGTTTTGATACATCAGGTTGATGCACGACGCAGTTCTTCCCGCACCACAGCACGCACCGTCTCGGCCACCTGCACACCGCGCATGGCCTCTCGCAATGTGGCGTTGATCAGCGTTTGGTATCCACGACCGCCGGCCCTCATGCGGTACCACGCCAGCACATCAGGGTCTAACGTGATATTGACCTTTTGCTTTTTTAACGCTGTACCGAACGCAGCGCGTCCCTGCGCCTCGCTCACCACCTTATCGCCAATTTTCCAGGTACTGCGTGCCAAATCAGCGTCCGTCATCTCTGGAATCTCGTCGTACTCTGCAGGTGTGATGACGTGGGCATCAGACTTTGCCAGATCACTACCCAAAACGTACTTGTTCGCGCTCATTGGCCTTCCTCATCGAAAAAATGTGGCGACTGTCACCACGTTGCACATACCCCACCACCATCCATCGACCCAAAAAAAGCCCATGCATATCATGCGTTGCTCGCCATCGTTTTTGCGTGTGTCTTCCCACTTCAACCACGGCATCAGCAAAGTCAAGACCCCTGTCAGCCCTTGTGGCTTGTCGTTTGGATTCATCCCAAGCCAATTGCATAAAGATAATTATCTACCTGTTATGAAGAAACGGCAAGGAAAAACTGTAGCACCGTCTCAGAGCTTGGCAGGTTGGAAGCAACCCACCATGCCGCTGATATTGTTGGTAAGCAACATCGTGAACCGCTCAACTTGCTATTATTTAAATAGCTGCAAACGCAGATGGGGTAAGGGCTACAGGCCGTTTTGGCATTTAATTTGATGTGATGATTTGGTTTGGGAAGTGCTGCCCTGCGTATTTGCCCGCACCCTTGTGCCCATCACCGCTTGGCATAAGATGCACCCCTTCCCCTCTATTTGCCACCCTGCCATGAACAGTTCCACCCTGCGCCCACGAGAACGCGATGCCCTCATTCAATCCTTGCGTGCAGGTGTCACGCCACTGTTGGGCAGGGTGAATTTGTTCTACAGCCAGTTCCGTCATTCCCGCGAAGGCGGGAATCCAGAATGCACTAGATTCCCGCCTTCGCGGGAATGACGAAAATTCAACAACTTGCCTTCAGAACAAATTCACCCTGCACTGTTGGGTGTGCGGCACATTCAGGTCGGACGTGATGGGCACTGGTTCACTTGAGTTACGATTATTAATTACATCCACTTTAGATGTAAAATCTTAAGTTTTTCGCATAAAC
>CAIYWD010000112.1 GCA_903929815.1 uncultured beta proteobacterium | reverse complement strand
TGAGCCAAAAACCTGGGAGCGAAGGCATCTTGCCATCGAAACAACCGAGGGCGAGATGCCCTCGCTCCCAGAATCCCACATCACTTTGAATCGCACCCGGCAATCTCAAGAACTGGTGGTTGAAATAAGCGAACCATGAGTAACAAATATCAATATTCATAACGATTTAGTAAAGATAACAAGCGGTCAACTGAGGAATCCAGGTTAATGCTGTACCCCTACGTCGTCACTGAAACCTGGATGATGTGGGCGGTCGGAATTGGACTTTGCGGTTGGGTGTATGCACGGTGGAACTGATGCGGCGAGCCCAATCTATCGCCATGCAGCCCAGGTTTTAAGCGACTGGGCTGCACCGCTGCCCATCGCCATGCCAAAACGCTTAACTAAACGCTCTGCCATGTTATCGCGGCGGGTGTAATCAATGATTACTTCAGCTTTGACCACTTCGCGTGCCACAAAATCAACGCTGCCGAGTTGGTCGGCAAGGCCTGATTCAATGGCTTGTTGGCCGCTCCAGAACAGGCCGCTAAAGGTCTCAGGGGTTTCTTTCAGCCGCGCACCGCGACCGCTTTTGACCACTTGAATAAACTGCTGGTGAATTTGGTTCAGCAACGACTGTGCAAACGCACGCTGTATCTCGGATTGTGGACTAAAGGGGTCAAGAAAACCTTTGTTTTCGCCTGCTGTCATCAATCTGCGTTCAACGCCCAGTTTTTCCATCAAGCCCGTAAATCCAAACCCATCCATCAGCACACCAATGCTGCCCACAATGCTGGCTTTATTGACAAAAATTTTGTCTGCAGCCACAGCAACGTAGTAAGCCGCCGAAGCACAAGACTCTTCAACCACAGCATAGATCGGTTTTTTGTAAAGATGCTTCAATCGTTTGATTTCATCGTTCATGATGCCTGCCTGTACGGGGCTACCTCCCGGTGAATTGATCAACAACACCACAGCTTTGGACCCTGTATCTTTAAAGGCTAAACGCAAAGACGACACAATCAATTCAGCACTGGCTTCAGTGTTTGATGCAATTTCACCCTTGATTTCAACGACGGCAGTGTGCGACTTTGATACATCCTGGTTGGAAACGCTTTGGTGAAGGCCAAACCAGGCCAATACAATGAAAAAAAGCAGCCATACCATGCGTATAAAAGTGCGCCAGCGTCGTGCCAGGCGTTGCTCGTGCAGTGTGGCAAAAGCAAGTTTTTCCAGCGTCGATCGTTCCCACCCGTAGGTTTCGTGGAATGACCCTTTTGCATTGTTTTTTGTAGCATCTTGCGCTTGACCAGCTTGCGTTTGCGCTGGATTTTCTTCTGAATTGACAGGAAGTGCATTAGGCAGGGAGCCAGTGTCTAAAGGTTCGGTCATAGTATGAGAATGTTGCAAAAATGCCGAAATATGTCGGCAGAAACAACCATCTTTTTTGGGATGGGTTGTGCATTATCCTGGATTCCTCAGTTGAACGCGCCCGAGTGGGCTGCTGGCGGCGCGTCTGGGTAGGCGAGACGACGACGCAGGCTACTGCCTGCTAGGAGGAACAACACCCCCAGACTAAAATAATTCTAAAAGCAACCATGCCGTCAATTTTCAGTCGGCATCAACTGATGGTCTCTGTGTCACATCATTGTCACAATCTTGTATTAAATTCGTCTTTGTCGTCCCCCTCAGGAATGCGACAAACCACTAATTAACCAAAGGACAAGAGATGAATTCAAGCCCAATCAAGACGATGTTGGCAACCACGGTATTTCTCGGAGCAGTTCAGATCACTGGCTTGGCTATTGCGCAAGAAATTACCGGTGCAGGTGCCACTTTTCCCGCACCGCTTTATGCCAAGTGGGCAGCTGACTACTACAAGGCCACCGGTGTCAAGGTCAATTACCAATCGGTAGGCTCTGGTGCTGGCATCAAACAGATTGATTCCAGAACTGTGGATTTTGGGGCATCTGACATGCCTCAAACTGATGAAGTTTTGAAAACCAAAGGCCAATTTCAGTTTCCTACTGTCATTGGAGGCACGGTGCCGGTCATCAACATCACAGGCATTGCACCTGGGCAAATGAAGCTCGATGGTCAAGTGCTTGGCGACATTTACCTAGGCAAAATCACCCAATGGAATGATGCTGCCATTCAAGCGTTGAACCCTGGTTTGGTTTTGCCCGATGCAGCCATTGCTCCTGTGCGCCGTGCAGATGGTTCGGGTACCACGTTTAACTTTACCAATTATTTGAGCCGCGTTCATCCCGAGTGGAAAAGCAAAGTAGGCGAAGGCACAGCCGTAAACTGGCCTGTGGGTGCAGGTGGCAAGGGCAATGAAGGGGTGGCTGCTTTTGTGAACCGTCTGCCTAACTCGATTGGTTATGTTGAGTATGCGTATGTCAAACAAAACAAGATGACTTATACCTTGTTGAAAAATAAAGACGGCGCTTTTGTTGCGCCTGGTGAAGAGGCTTTTAAGTCTGCTGCTGCAGGTGCCAACTGGAATCAGTCTTTTTACCAGTTGATTACGGATCAGCCCGGCAAAGCGACATGGCCTATTTCAACGGCCACATTTATTTTGATGCACGTTATCCAGGACAAACCTGAAAAAGCCGCTACAGCGTTTAAATTCTTTTCGTGGGCTTATCAATATGGCGACAAAACTGCTTCCAGTCTGGATTATGTGGCTTTACCTGACAGTGTAATAACCACGGTTGAAAAAGCGTGGGGAAATGTTAAAGACACATCCGGAAAATCTATCGCCTGGAAATAAGCCAGAGTAAGGATAGTAACCATTTAGACCCCACCATCGTCATTCCCGCGAAGGCGAGAATCCAGACTGCCTGTGTACCCTGGCCAACCAACATACACTGGATTCCCGCCTTCGCGGGAATGACGGCATTTGACATGATGTCTAAACGGTTACTAAGGATAGGGTCAAAAATAAATTTTACATCTACTTATTTATAATATAACTTAAACGTATTAATACGTATCAAATTTACTTCTGTATGACCTATTATTCCTTCATGAAATTGGCCAAGTCGTGTCGATTGGCTGATTTTATTTTTGCCTGGCTGGCTAAAGGTGCTGCGTTATTCACCCTGGGTTCACTCGTTGCCATTTTGGCTTCGCTCACTGTCAATGCCTGGCCTGCCATTCATGCTTATGGGCTGAGTTTTTTGACCCATGCAACGTGGGACCCCGTCAAGGAGGAGTTTGGTGGATTGGTCATGATTTATGGCACCTTGATGACTTCACTGATTGCATTGTTGATTGCAGTGCCTGTGAGTTTTGGCATTGCGCTTTTTTTGACGGAGTTATCTCCTACCTGGTTAAAACGTCCCTTGGGAACTGCCATTGAGTTACTGGCCGCTATTCCCTCGATTGTGTATGGCATGTGGGGTTTGCTGGTGTTTGGTCCTTTGCTTTCTTGTTATGTTCAAAAACCATTGCAAGAGATTTTTCGGGGTGTACCTTACCTTGAAGCTCTGTTTTCAGGTCCCCCTGTGGGTATTGGTATTTTGTCGGCAGGTATTATTTTGGCCATTATGATTATTCCCTTTATTGCAGCCGTCATGCGTGATGTGTTTGAAGTCACACCCACGCTGCTTAAAGAGTCAGCGTATGGTTTGGGTGCCACCACCTGGGAGGTTATTTCGACCGTGGTTTTGCCTTATACCAAAACCGGTGTGATTGGTGGCATCATGCTTGGATTAGGGCGTGCCATTGGCGAGACCATGGCCGTTACGTTTGTTATTGGCAATTTCAATCAACTGGATTCATTGAGTTTATTTCAGGCCGCCAACAGCATTACTTCCGCTTTGGCCAATGAATTTGCTGAAGCTGGAGAAGGGCTACACCAAGCCTCGTTGATGTACCTGGGTCTGGTTTTGTTTTTTATTACATTTGTGGTGTTGTCACTGTCAAAACTATTATTAAGTCAGCTTCGCAAAAATGAAGGCTTGCCATCATGACGATTTCCACAGCACGTGAGCGGCGGTACGCAAAACGCAAACTCGTTAATTTTTTCGCGCTGGTGTTGTCATTATTGGCCATGGCGTTTGGGTTATTTTGGTTATTCTGGATTTTGTTTGAGACCGTTCGTTTGGGGTTTGCTGGGTTAACCTGGGTCACACTGAGCCAAATGACCCCACCCCCCAATGATGAAGGTGGGTTGCTGAACGCCATCTACGGCTCATTGGTGATGGTGTCGCTCGCTACCTGTGTGGGTACACCGATCGGGGCGATGGCCGGTATTTACCTGGCCGAATATGACTGTGATAGCACTTTGGCTTCGGTCACGCGCTTTGTCAATGACATTTTGTTATCCGCACCGTCCATTGTGATTGGCTTGTTTGTTTATGCAGTGGTGGTGACAAGGTTTAGGTCGTTTTCAGCGTATGCTGGCATCATGGCATTGACTTTGATTGTGATTCCGGTGGTGGTGCGTACCACTGAAAACATGCTGCGCCTAGTACCTGCCTCTTTGCGTGAGGCCGCTTACGCTTTGGGTGCGCCGAAGTGGAAGGTGATATTAAGCATCACCATGCGATCAGCGCGTTCTGGTGTGGTCACAGGTGTTTTGCTGGCTGTGGCGCGTATTGCCGGTGAAACCGCACCTTTGTTATTTACGGCATTAAGCAATCAATTCTGGACATCAAGTTTGAGCGAGCCGATGGCCAGTTTGCCGGTGACCATTTTCAAATTTGCCATGAGTCCTTTTGAAAATTGGCAAAAATTGGCTTGGGCGGGTGTATTTTTAGTGACCCTGGCGGTTCTGCTGCTTAACATTTTGGCGCGTGTATTAACGCGGCAAAAAATTTGAAATTATTTTATGTCTAAAGGTTGTGGATGACTGCAATGAATGTCAAAAACGAACGCTTCAAAATTTCTGTCAGAAATCTTGATTTTTATTATGGAAAATTTCACGCGCTCAAAAAAATCAACCTTGATATTCCTGACAACAAGGTGACTGCATTTATTGGCCCATCAGGCTGCGGAAAATCAACATTATTGCGTGTGTTTAACCGCATGTTTGAGTTGTATCCCGATCAGCGTGCCACCGGTGAAGTGATTCTGGATGGTGAAAATTTGCTCACCAGCAAACAAGATGTTGCCCTGCTTCGTGCCAAGGTTGGCATGGTATTTCAAAAACCCACGCCCTTTCCCATGTCGATTTTTGACAACATTGCTTTTGGGGTGAAGTTGTTTGAATCACTCAGCGCCGCTGACATGGAAGAACGTGTGGAATGGGCGCTGCGCAAGGCTGCCTTGTGGGGCGAGGTCAAAGACAAGCTCAAACAAAGCGGCTCCAGCCTGTCTGGCGGTCAGCAACAGCGCTTGTGCATTGCGCGGGGTGTGGCCATCAAGCCCGAAGTTTTGCTGCTCGATGAGCCTTGTTCAGCGTTGGACCCTATCTCGACTGCCAAAATTGAAGAGCTGATCATTGAACTCAAACAAGATTACACCGTGGTGATTGTGACCCACAACATGCAGCAGGCTGCGCGTTGCAGTGACAACACGGCTTATATGTATCTGGGGGATTTGGTGGAATTTGGCACGACCGAACAAATATTTTTCAAACCCGTTCGGCAAGAAACAGAATATTACATTACAGGCCGGTTTGGCTAATATTATTGGCTTTGTATCCACCTTATTGAAAGCAATATTTCCATGTCTGAAAAACATTTATCCACACAGTTTGATACTGAACTGAACGCCGTCTCCACTCGCATGATGGAACTCGGCGGACTTGTAGAGTCTCAAATTCACCAGGCCATGTATGCCTTGTCCCGTTTAAGTGTTGAAGTGGCTGAACAAGTCACGAGTACTGAAGCCAGAGTCAATGCCATGGAGGTTGAAATTGACCGCGAGTTGTCCAGCATCATTGCACGCCGCCAGCCCACGGCCGGCGACTTGCGTTTGTTGATGGCCATCTCCAAAGCCACGGCCAATCTGGAGCGGGTAGGCGATGAAGCCGAAAAAATTGCCCGCATGGTGCTGTCCATCATCCACAACAACGCCCCGCGATCCCTGCCATCGCTCGAACTTCGGGTGGCCTCAGATTTGGCTTCTGGGTTATTGAGAAAAGCCCTTGATGCTTTTGCACGGCTAGATACTGTCGCTGCCCTGGCCATTTTGAAAGAGGACGATTTAATTGACAAGGAATTTGATGGTTTTGTGCGAAAACTCATCACTTACATGATGGAAGACCCGCGAACCATTTCGCCCAGTCTTGATCTTCTGTTTTTAGCCAAAGCCATTGAGCGCATTGGTGACCACGCCAAAAATATTGCCGAGTTGATTATTTATATTGTCAAAGGGGCTGATATTCGGCATACCTCCATGGAAAAAATTGAATCGGTCGTTCGATGAAACATTTACCCTGCGTTCTGATTGTTGAAGACGAGCCTGCCATTGCCGAGTTGATTTCTGTCAATTTGCGCCACAGTGGTTTTCGTCCTGTCTGGGCGATGGATGGCATCACGGCACAAGCCGAAATCAATGCCGTTTTGCCCGATGTGATTTTGTTGGACTGGATGTTGCCTGGTGAGTCCGGCTTGTTGCTGGCCAAACGCTGGCGCGCCCACCCGCGCTCCAAAGCCGTTCCCATCATCATGCTCACAGCGCGCAGCGAAGAGTTTGACCGCGTGGCGGGGCTGGAGGCAGGGGCTGATGATTACATTGCCAAACCTTTTTCAACCAAAGAACTGATCGCTCGTATTCGTGCCGTTTTGCGGCGGCGTTCCCCTGAACAGGATGTAGCCGTTGTCACTTTGGGCCAACTTGGCATTGACCCTGCCACCTACCGTGTGACATTTGATAACCAACCCATCAAATTGGGACCCACCGAATTCAAATTACTCCACTACCTGATGACCCACGCCGAGCGCGTTCACAGCCGTTCGCAATTGCTGGACAAAGTGTGGGGGGATCATGTTTTTATTGAAGAACGCACGGTTGATGTTCACGTCAAACGCCTGCGTGAAGCCCTGGGCGAGCCTGCTGCTGCCATGCTGGAAACCGTTCGCGGTGCGGGTTATCGAATCACCACGCAAACGCATTGACTTTTTGCGCTGAACTTCAATTTTTCCACCAAAATCTACGACCTGTACGATTGACTAAGGATATGGTCAATCATAAGTTCTGCATTTGGCTCGTCAGATTTTGGCGCACTGCGTCGTTACAAATCGCTTATGTGGCTAGGCCACACGGGTGCGTTTCAAAGTGATGTGGTGCAATACAAAAACCAAATCCCCCC
>CAIYWD010000111.1 GCA_903929815.1 uncultured beta proteobacterium | reverse complement strand
TGAGCCAAAAACCTGGGAGCGAAGGCATCTTGCCATCGAAACAACCGAGGGCGAGATGCCCTCGCTCCCAGAATCCCACATCACTTTGAATCGCACCCGGCAATCTCAAGAACTGGTGGTTGAAATAAGCGAACCATGAGTTATGAGTCACTAAATACTAACATGTGAAAAGCTCACTTTTAGAATTTTTTATGACCTCCAATATTTATTTTTTACATTCATGAACCGACCTTTGAAGATATTCCATGCCTGCCTGACATCCGATAAGATTACCCCACCATGCCCCTGATTGAATTGACAAACCAAACTTTACTTCTTGACCATTATGCCAATGCCGCCAACACTGCACTGCAAAGTGTCCATCACGTGAGTTCAGAATGGTTGATCAACAACTTTGCATCAGTGACATCAGAACTTTGGGCATATTGAATCAAATCACTCATCAATACAAGACACAATGACCCACAACACACAAAGCCCTGGTGATTTAGCCTTGGGCAACCAAGCCTTGATGCAAGGCAACTTCATACAAGCCATGACCCATTTTGTGCAAGGTTTAACCACCCTGCCCGGATTGGCCAGCACCTTGCGTACCAACTTTTATTGGGCACAGCTCCAATACAAAGAATCACGCACAGGCGCAGTGCAGCCCCATGTCATGGTGTGTACCAGCGAACTGTCGCACAACACCGCCGGTCGTGCCTACGCATTGGCCAAAATTTACCAAAGTTTTTCTAAAGTGGACATCATCGGCAGTGTGTTTGCGCACGGTGACCAAGCGGTGTGGTCCCCCATTTTGAAGAGCGACGTGGCGTGTCACAGTTTTGTAGTCCATGACGAAAGCCATTTTTTGCAGCAGGCCGCAGCGCTGGTAGCCGCTCACCCCTGCGAGGTGGTACACCTGTGCCGGCCTCGCGCACCTGCCTTGTTTTTTGGCATGTTGTACAAACTGATCTGGAATGCCCATGTACTGATGGACATTGAAGATGAAGAGCTGGCTTTGGTGGGCGCACAGGCAGACTGGCATCTGAACGACTACCTGCAACACCATACTGCCTTGCCGGCCATTCATGATTTGCTGGGGCAACCATGGACACGTCTGGCGGTGGGCATGGCACGCTCATTTGATGGCTTGACGGTATCAAACCCTGCGCTGCAACAACGCTACGGGGGGGACATTATTCGGCAACATGTTCGCCTACCCAAGCGCTCAACGGCCACGCCAGAATTTAAATCAAAGGTTTGCCACAAATATGGTATTGCACCCCACCACAAGGTTATTTTGTTTTTGGGCACACCACGCAGACACTTGGGTCTGGAATCTGTAGCAAACGCTTTGATAAGCCTGGGTCGTCATGGTGTGACACTGGTAGTCATTGGTCATTTTCTGGACGATGGACAAAAGCAGGCACTACAAGCCAACCCCAAACTTCAATGCCGGTTTTTGGGAGACAAGGCGCTGGGCACCTTGAGTGACCTGGCAACATTGGCAGAATTCTGCATATTGCCCCAGCATTTAGACCCCGACATGGCTCGCTTTCAGGTCAGCACCAAATTGCTTGAAGCCTTGTCAGCAGGTATTCCCGTCCTGGCATGGAAAGAAGATGCCACGGCTGACATGATGGATGCAGGCGTTGTGCTGCGTATGGATGATGTTCGAAAGACGCTGGAATCAGCGCTTGAGGGCAGCCTTGACCTGAAAGGCAGCCAAACCCGTGCTCTTGCCTTCTGTCGCAATGAACTGGGTTTGACAGTGAATGCCCAAAGGCTGGAGCGCATCATCCGTGCTTTACCGCCCTGCCCTGCACCCTTGTTTGCAGAGCTTCAACTTGCCATCGACAAAACACCAGGTGTACAAGTGTGGCAAACGCCAGCTTTACCGCAGCCCGGCGCTTTGACGACATTGCCACCCAACGCAGTGCCACTTCAAAAATTACCCATCACCGTGTTGATCATCACCTGGGACGTAGGCCACAACCCGTTGGGACGGTCTTACATGCTGGCAGAGGTGATGCAACGGGTGGTCAGACACTGTTTGCTCGTGGGGTTTCAATTTGCACGTTACGGCGATGAAGTGTGGGAACCCCTGCGCACATCACAACTACCGGTCATTGTGTTACCTGGCTCTGATTTGCCGGCATTTCATGACAGCCTGCAAAAAATGGCATTGCGCATTCACCCCGATGTGGTCATTGCATGCAAACCCCGACTGCCTTCAGTAGAACTGGGGCTGATGATCAAGGAACAATGGGGTTGCCCACTGATTATCGACATGGATGACCACGAACTGTCGTTCTTCAACCAGACGACCGAACTGACACTCAACGAACTGGCCGCCATGCCCGCAGGCAGCGCAGCCACGCAAACAGAACCCTACGCAGAACTGTGGACGCGGCTCACCCAAAGCCTGTGCAAATCAGCCGACGACATCATGGTGTCCAACCTTGCACTGCAACACACATTTGGCGGCACACTGATACCGCATGTTCGTGATGAACGCTTGTTTGACCCCACCCGCTTTGATGCACCCAAAGTACGCCTGCGATACGGCATACCCATTGATAAAAAAGTGATTTTGTTTTTTGGCACTCCCCGATCGCACAAAGGTCTTGACACTTTGGCCAGTGCCGTGGGGCAAATGGACGATGACAACTTTTGCCTGGTGGTAGTAGGCACATCAACCGACCAGCGTGTCACGGCCCAACTGGACAGTCTGGCGCAAGGGCGCGTAATTTATCTGCCCAACCAACCGTTTTCCTCTGTACCCGAAATCATGGTCATGGCCGACGTGGTTTGCCTGCTGCAAGATGAAGACCATGCCATCTCGCAATACCAGTTACCCGCCAAAGCCATTGATGCCATCGCGATGGGCATCCCACTTTTGGTCAGCAACACTCCCCCGCTGATGCAATTGGTCGATGATCAGGTAGCGCAATTGGTGGACCCCCGCGACATCTCTGGTGCATTGCGAAGCGCTGTGACCAAGACACACCAGCAAAATCAAAAGCGCGCCACTGTTCACAGCCGTTTTCTGGAGCGCTACAGTTACGCAGCAGCCGCTTTGCAGATCAAGGCGCTGTTGGAACGCTGCCTGTCTCGCACTCAACTTGTGCCAGCTCAAAGTACTGCCAGTATTGTGAAGGCCAGCCGCCATGTGTTGGGCTTGCCAGACGCTCCCCAACCCTTGGTGCGTCAGCCGGGGGTGGATATTGTTTTATTTTGGAAACAAAATGACACGGGCTTGTATGGTCGTCGGCACGACATGGTGATCAAATACTTGGCCTCCAGACCCGATGTTCGCAAAGTGGTGGTATTTGATGCCCCCATTTCTGAATATGATCTTATTCGGCGACAACAAGCCAGCGATGCGCCCACACAAGATTCATGGATTTATGTGGGCACTTATGAAAAGCTGATGGGCTTGCAAGATACTGACAAAATCTCTTTCAATGTTTTTGTCCATCCCCCAGGCGCTTATCGCACACATGCCCACAATACCATCAAACCCCATTTGCATGAGGGTTATTTTCCCTTTGTTGAATCGGTATTAAGCCGTGAAGAGGTCAATCCCCTTGACAGTCTTTTCTGGGTTTATCCCAAAAATTATTCAGCGCCTGATTTGATTCGTCACTTCAAGCCACGCCAAGTGGTAGTGGATGTGGTAGATGACCATCGTGCCTGGCCCCAGACATCAGAGGACGAAAAAAAGCGTTTGACCGATAACTACCGGGAAACCCTGGCCTTGGCTGATATGGCATTGACCAATTGCGAACCCATGCAACGCTCCATGCAAAAGTTTTGCCCTGGCATTCTTTTAGTTCCCAATGGTTGCGACAGCACACCACCCACCGTCACCCCTAAGCATTCAGCCGCCTATGAAGCCTTTTGCAACTGGCGGGGTAAAACCATCGGCTATGTGGGTAATCTGGAAGCCAAAATCGACATCGCCTTGCTGGACAAAATAGCCACCCATTTTCCAGATTGCCAATTGGTCTTGATAGGCTCAACACACGCCAACCCGGACGTCACGCAACTCATGCGCCACCCCAATGTCTTGATGCCCGGCGTTATTCCCTACAAGGAAATAGGCGCATGGGTATCAAAATTTGATGTAGGTTTGGTGCCCCATCTGAATACGGCAATGACCCAAAACATGAACCCCTTGAAGGTGTTTGTTTATTTGGCTTTTGGTGTGCCTGTGGTTGCAACGATGGTTGGAAATATTGATGTCACCTCGTCACTGGTTTCTATTGCAAAACATCATGACGATTTCATTCATGCCGTACAAAACAGCATTGCAAAAAACCATGTTTTGACTGATATTGAGAAACAATCCATTGCAAACATGAGTTGGGGTAGTAAATTGAAGTTCTGCATAGATTCTATTTTTTTAAAGTGACATAATTATATTCTTTAACATCATTTGTTTAAAATGACGATACCAAAACTTATTCACCAATATTGGTCTGGTGAAAATGGAAATGTTTGCAAAATTCCACCAGATCAAATCGTTAATACGAATTCCTGGGATACGACGCACCCTGATTTTGTGCATAAAATATGGCACTTGCAAGAAATCGAAAGTTTGTTATCCAATTTCCATGGTTTAAACGTCCTGGATTGCGTTCGAGCATGTCGCTTTGTGGCAATGCAGTCCGACATTATCCGTATGGCTTTGGTTTACGAATATGGTGGCATTTGGTCAGATATAAAAAATCTTGTACTTCAGCCATTTTTACATAATTTTCTAGAGCTTGATTATCCATTTATCACTGAGCATCCATCAACCGCTTTTCGTCCACATCCAAATGATTATTTATGCAATGCATTATTTGGTGCACCACCTCAATCAAATATGATTTTTGATATTTTAACAGCGGTGTGCTTTAATATTAATTCAAGAATACGAGGGGGTGTTTATGGTGTGACTGGCGGCTCTGTCATTCTAAAAGTGGTTGCAAGAGCACAGCAAAACAACACGCCTTACCAATTCTTGACACTTCGTTACAACGAGACATGGGGCATCCGCGTCAAACGAACAAGTGCCACCTATAACAATGGTGGTCGGCACTGGTCAGAAAGACAAAAAAAAGAAAGTCTTTATTTGGATGAGTGAATGATGGATGGATCATTATCCAAAAAACCCCGATAAGCCCGAACCAGCCCATTGCCCAAATCCACCAAGGGCTTCCAGCCCAAAGCATTCAAGCAAGAACTGTCCATCCACTTGCGAGGTGCTCCATCGGGTTTGCTGGCATCAAAGCTGATGCGCCCCACATAACCCACTGCCAACCCCACCGCTTTCGCCAGTTCGGCAATCGTCACGTCGCTGCCGTAGCCTACATTGATATGGCTTTGCATGGGATGGGTGTGCTGCTGATAAACATCCAGAGGCAGATTCATCACAAACACGCTGGCAGCAGCCATGTCATCCACATACAAAAACTCTCGTCTTGGCGTGCCTGTACCCCAAATGACCACCTCAGGGGCATGGGACACTTTGGCCTCGTGAAAGCGGCGAATCAATGCGGGTATCACGTGGCTGTTTTGGGGGTGGTAGTTGTCACCCGGGCCATACAGGTTGGTGGGCATCACACTGCGGTAATCTCGCCCATGCTGGCGGTTATAACTTTCACACAGTTTGATACCGGCAATTTTGGCAATGGCGTAGGGTTCGTTGGTAGGCTCCAGGCTGCCAGTGAGCAGAGCCTCTTCACGCATGGGTTGCGCGGCCATTCGCGGGTAAATGCAGCTTGAACCCAGAAACAGCAGTTTTTGCACGCCATGCGTGTGTGCAGCGTGGATGATGTTGGCCTGCATCATCAAATTTTGATAAATAAAATCAGCGGGATAAGTATTATTGGCGTAAATGCCACCCACTTTGGCTGCTGCCAAATAGACCTCTGTGGGTTGCTCGGCATCAAAAAATGCTTGCACTGCGGCCTGATTGCAAATATCCAGCTCGGCACGTGAACGAGTCACAATGCCATCAGCCGGTACGCCATGCGCCAGGAGCGTGCGCACAATGGCCGAACCCACCATGCCACGGTGGCCTGCAACGAAAATTTTGGATGTGTTTGAATTCATGAAAGTTAATGCCAGTCAAAATGGGATGCTTTTGATGCCTGATGATGTGTGGGCATCTGTTGCAGGGTGACTTTAAGTTTAGTCTTTTTGATGATGGTCGCTTGAAAGCGATCTCTACCCGTGTGCGTTTCAAAGTGATGTGGTGCAATACAAAAACCAAATCCCCCCTAACCCCCCTTTTTCAAAGGGGGGGACAAATACAGCGCTTTGCCCAAATAGGCTAACCGTTCTCATTCCCCCCTTTGAAAAAAGGGGGTTAGGGGGAATTTGGATGTCGCACCCAAGCAAAGCCACATCATTTTGAAACGCACTGCATCAATCACACTTGGGCTGGCATCTTGATTTTGCCAGCCCTCTTCATGCTTCGCTAGAATAAACGAATCATCTCTATCAGGTTCATTGTTATGACACCATCCAATTGCTTCATCAACGGCAGCATTGTTGCCTTGGTCACACCCATGCAGAGCGATGGCAGTGTTGATTACCCTACATTGCGCCAATTGATCGATTGGCATGTTGCACAGGGAACCCGCTGCATTGGCGTAGTAGGCACCACCGGCGAATCTCCTACGGTCAGTATTCATGAACACTGCGAAATCATTCACGTCGCCGTAGAGCAGGCAGCAGGTCGGGTGCCCATCATGGCGGGCTGTGGCTCCAACTGCACGGCTGAAGCGATTGAGCTAGCGAAGTTTGCCAAAAATGTAGGGGCAGATTGTCAGCTTCAAGTCGTGCCCTACTACAACAAACCCACCCAGGAAGGTATTTACCAGCACTTCAATGCCATAGCGCAAGCCGTTGATTTTCCTATGATTTTATACAACGTGCCTGGGCGTTCAGTGGCCGACATGACCACGCCTACCGTACTGCGTCTGGCAGCGTTGCCCGGCATCATAGGCATCAAGGAAGCCACGGGCAATATAGACCGCGCCCTGTGGCTGATTCGTGAGTCGCCCCCAGGTTTTGCTGTTTATTCGGGTGATGACCCCACCGCCGTGGCGCTGATGCTGTGTGGCGGACAGGGCAACATCAGCGTCACTGCCAATGTAGCCCCTCAGTTGATGAACGAGTTATGCCAGGCTGCCTTGGCAGGTGATATCAAAACTGCGATGGCCATTCAGTTTAAATTGATGCCCTTGCACAAAAATTTATTTATTGAAGCCAACCCCATCCCTGTGAAATGGGCGATGGCGCGTCTGGGTTTATGCGGTGGTACATTGCGCCTACCCATGACCGCGCTCACCCCCGCCAACGAAGCCGTGCTTGAAGATACCCTTCAATCCTTGTGTCTGCTATAACTTTTGATTATATTTTTTGAAAGGACTTTTGTGAATACTTCGTCCAAAATTTTTTCTCTTGGCTTGACGCTAACGCTGGGTGCATGCTCAGTGCTCCAAACCGACAAGGTTGATTACAAAAGTGCTGCCCAGGCTCCCGCCCCAGGGCTTGATGTACCTCCTGATTTAACCCAGCTATCACGAGAGACCCGTTACGCCGTGCCGGGCACGCCGGTCACAGCTTCCAGTTTTCAATTGGGTCAGGCCCCCAGTCAAAATGCCAACACGGCCGTGCTATCGATAGGGGATGTTCGCATTGACCGTGCAGGCACCCAGCGCTGGCTGGTGGTGAATCGCCCTGCTGACCAACTGTGGGAACCTGTGAAAGATTTTTGGAAGGAAAACGGTTTTTCATTGGCTATAGATCAAGCCAACCTGGGCGTTATGGAAACTGACTGGGCTGAAAACCGCGCCAAAATTCCCCAGGACTTTATTCGCAACACCTTGGGAAAACTTCTCAATTCTCTTTATTCCACCGGTGAACGAGACAAATTTCGTACACGCCTTGAGCGCAACACCCAGGGCGGTACTGATGTTTTCATCAGCCATCGTGGCATGATTGAGGTCTATGGTGATACCCACAAAGAGCAAACCGTCTGGCAACCCCGCCTGGCTGATCCCGAGTTGGAAGCCGAATTTTTGCGCCGTTTGATGGTCAAGCTCGGTGTATCGCAAGAGCAATCCAACACTTTATTAGCCGCAGGTGTGGTGGACAACAGCGTGCGTCAGCGCGTGGTGAATGGTCTGACGGTGCTGGAGTTGGACGATGGTTTTGACCGTGCATGGCGGCGTGTTGGCTTGTCTTTGGACCGCACCAGTTTTACCGTGGAAGACAGGGATCGCACCAGGGGCATTTACTTTGTGCGCTACGTGGCCCCAGTAGCTGACAAGGCAGAGGGTGGTTTTTTCAGCAACCTCTTTCGAGCTTCCAAGCCCGAACCCACCCCGCAAAAATTCCATATCACAATCGAAAGCAAGGGTGACATCAGCACCGTGTCAGTTCAAAACGCAGAAGGTTTTCCCGCCGATGAAGCCGATGTACAACGCATGATGAAATTGTTGGCAGATGATTTGAAGTAGTCAACAACGTTGTTTTGACTATCAAAAAGATAGCTAACTACGCAAGCTGGACGTGCGTTAGAAGCCAATTTGTTATATAAAAAACTCACTCGAATTCGCGCAGCTTGACAAGTGGGGTGCGTTTCAAAATGATGTGGTGCAATACAAAAACCAAATCCTCCCCCCCCC
>CAIYWD010000110.1 GCA_903929815.1 uncultured beta proteobacterium | reverse complement strand
TGAGCCAAAAACCTGGGAGCGAAGGCATCTTGCCATCGAAACACCCGAGGGCGAGACGCCCTCGCTCCCAGAATCCCACATCACTTTGAATCGCACCCGGCAATCTCAAGAACTGGTGGTTGAAATAAGCGAACCATGAGTCTGAACTTATGGTTGACCCTATCCTCAATCCTTATCCGACACTCTGCACTTTTTGCTCATCGCTCATCGCTTATTGGCCGATGTTTTCATTGGTCGATCTCTGCTGGTTTTCCCTCGCGCTGAATGATCTCGGCCTCAAGCATGCCTGGCAATATGACCCGGCGACAGGCTTTTTCTATCACTGTGACAAGTCGTTGCTGTTGGAATGGTTTGAGTACGTAGCCCTTGGCACCAGCTCTCAATGCGTCAAACACCATTTTTTCCTGACCATGTGAAGTCACCATGATAATGGTCGCATACGGGAACTCCCGCCTGATGTTGCGAGTGGCTTCAATGCCATCCATCACCGGCATGGTGATGTCCATGGTTACCAAATCAGGTCGACACTCCCGGTAGCCTGCGATCGCCTCCAAACCGTTCTCAGCGGTCTTGACTACTAGGTAGCCTAGCATTTCCATCATCATACAAATTTTACGGGTGACGATGGGGGAGTCGTCAACAACCATGACTTTAAATGCGTTTATTTCCATGATCCTGGATTCCTCAGTTGAACGCGCCAAAGTGGGCTGCTGGCGGCGCGTTTTGGTAGGCGCGACGACGCAAAAGACTGCTGCCTTCAAGGAGGAGCAACACCCCCAGACGTGTCGCCAGCAGTTCAATCGGGTGCGTAGCGCTCTCACCCAAAATATCAATTTTCATAACGGTTTAGTGAAGATAATAAGCGGTCAACTGAAGAATCTCAGGATAATGACTCAATGCCATTGATCAATGGCAAAGTAAATAAAAATTGAGTGCCTTGTCCGATCATTGTTTTGACCACCAGTGTTCCCCCCATTTTTTGGGTCTCGTCCATCATTGCGGCCAGCCCAATGCCTCGTCCTGAGAATGTGGAAACCGCACTGCTGTTGCTACTGATGTGGTCATTGAAAATCAACTGGGCGATGTTATCGTCAGTCACTTGATGAACGGCATCAGCCCCGTACAACCCGGCCTCGACTGCCCGTTGCCGTAACGACTTTAAATCAATTCCATCGCCATCATCGGCGATGGTCAGCACGATGGCGTTGTGACTTAGGTCAATGCGGCAAGTGATTTTTCCGATTTCATCTTTTCCTTCTGACCAGCGGCTCTCTGGAGTTCCCAAACCATGTACAACGGCGTTGCGAAAAACATGTCCGAGTGCATGCAGAAATTTTTGGTACGGCTGCGGATCGATCCAGACATCGTCCCCTCCTACGACCTCAATGGGTGCCACTTTCTTGTCCAGACGTGTAGCGATCTGTTGCACCAGGCTGTCGAAGTCGGCAAGCACCTTTTTGAGATTGACCCGGCGCAAGTGAAGCATCTCATTGAGAAGAGTGCGCGTTTCACTTGATGCAGTATCAATGGTGTCCCCTTGCAGCAAGCGTGTTGCCATCTGTTCGAGTTGCCATGCCTGATCGACGGACAGAGTAATGATTTTTCTATTTTCCAAAAACGTCTGTCCCAGTGCGCTGGCCAGAATGGCCATGTCCTGCTCGAATGAATCTTGTAGTTCCTGTGCCGACACCGATGCTTCAATTTTTTGCAGCGACAACGTGTCGCCCAGCGCCACCAAATCTGACAGACGGGTTTCTATCTCATGCAGCACCTGGGGTGTATGGATAAAACTGAACTGGTTCAGCATCCCTTTGTGGGTGTGTATTTCGCGGTAAAGCGCACGGGCAATGGATTGAGGGGAGCTTGTTTTCTGGAGCCAGCACGGCAAACTGTTGGCTGTGAACTCACAAAAGGCATCAATGGCTTCAAAGAAGTTGCGGGTATCAGAGACAGCCATGACGATCAATTCAAGACGACACCGCTCGCTTTGCAGCAGCAAAGCCAACCGTCGCTCCTCGGTGATATCGGTCAACACTACCATCAATTCCTTGTTCTCCAGGATTTTGTATTCGGCTTTGAGCAAGATATCATCGCGCACTATTTCTGCAGGCAGCAGGCTCAGCATGCTTTCCTGTATGACAGGTTCTGACTCGGCCAACACGGCGGTAATGATTTCGCCAAAAAAATTTGCCTTGTCTGCGTTTTCGCTCAATATCTGCGCCGCATTACCCCCTGTCGGGTCGCAACCCAGCATGGTTGCACAGGCACGGCTGGTTTCGGTGCCGATCATCAGGTTATTACCAAACGACAGAAAACCTTGCCCTGAGTTATTAAGCAGGTTACTTACCCGTTGTCGCCCCAATACTGCTGCTTCTTCTGAGAGTATGAGCTTTGCCTGGGTAACCTGGATCACCTTGAGTGCAGCCTCTTTGGCCTCTAGTAGTTCTTTCATGCTGATCATCTGTATCTTGATCAGTGTCAGCAATTTATTGAAGTTGACCGCTACTAGGCCTAACTCATCTTTGCCACCAATATCAATGCGCGTGTTCCAGGTGGTTTCGTTCTCCATCATGTCTAGCTGTTTGGCAAATCGATGCAGGCGACGAACCAGCATGAAATGCAGCGCAAGCCCCAGCAGCGTGGTCATGATCAGGGCAGTCCAGCCCAACTGCTGGCGAACTTGCTGATAGAGCAATATGCCCTGTCGGTGTACCAATCGTGGCATACCCAGCGAAATGAGCGCCACGTTGTGTTTGAGAATATCTCGCACGGGGTAATAAATGTTGTATATATCTGAATCACAGGATGTCCAGAACTCACCGCTCCCGATCGATCCAGGTGTCAGGAAGTTAGGCCACGCGGTCAGACCTGCAGGCATGTCTGTCTTGGTACTCAAATTAAAGGGCAATTTGGTTTGTTCACGCAGTTTTGAAACATGTGCAGAGTCGAGCAAGCGTCCCAACACCACCGTGCCGACGACATCATTGAGCGAATCCGTATGGACGATGCCTGCCCAGCAGATCTGCATGAGGTGAGCATCGGTTTTGATGATGCCGCACTGCGCAAGGTGTGAATTTTTTTTAATGAACTCAAAATAGGGCGCATTCCGTGGGGTATAAATATCAAGATACACGCCCTCTATCTTGATTGCGCTTGATGTCAACAAGTTGCCATTGTTGCCAAAGATCATGTTGATGGCGAGGTTGGCCGGTGCCAGGCTGGCCTCGCCAATGTTGTCCTGCACCCAATTGGCATCGGGCTTTTTGACATAGCGGTACATCTCGTTCCAGACCGCCCAGTCTGCTGTCAGACTCTTCAAACTGAGGGCGCTTGCCTCAAAGCTTTGTTCAATCCTGCCCATGTTGTCAACGACATCACCTCTTTCGATGGCATCATAGCTTTCACTCATACTCCTCTGGAGTAATACCAGGCTCACGCTGGCCATCACACCAAAACAGAGAATAAAGGCGAGAATAATTTTTAGACGAATACCCATGGCGGACACTTTCTCAATTGGCTGCGGGATAGTTATGCAAGCGGCACACTTTGACCGTTACGGCCGGTGAATATCACCCCCATTTGCGGATCTACAGAAAATGTCCCTGCTCCAAAGTCCTGGCGCAACCGCACAGTCAGTTTGCCAAATGACAGTTCAACCGAACCCTCTACACCGGCGATGGCCTGGAGTTTGGCGGTCAGTGGCAAAGCCAATTCCTTTTTCAGTTCGACTTCTTCAACCAGCAACTGACCCCACACCTGCATCGTATGTTGACGAGAAGCCTTGACACGCCCCAACATGCCCTTGGGGTCACCGGTTGATGTTAATTGTTTGATGAGTTTATTGAGATTGGCTTCGTTGGTTTTTTCCTCCACAATGCGACGCTGCAGGGCAACATACTTGGCATCCAGATCGGTGTTATCGCCCAGCACAATGCGTGTAGTGCCAGACTTGGCAGACCCCAGCCAGGGCACTTGAAGCAGCATGGCAGCGGTTGCCACACCCCCCACCAGGCGAGCGCGTGCTGACGCATTGGCACCGATGATGATGTGGTTTAAAGAATGCATGATGCAATCAATCACCATGTTATCGATGGCAATCACCGTGCCGGCGGTTATCTGGGAACTTTCGGCAAAACGTGCATGAACCGAGCTGGCAGCATGCAGTTTGGCGTGAGCAATCACCCCGCCTGCAATAAAAATGCTGCCCCCTGCTTGAAGATGTCCGCCATCCACTAGGCCATCTACAACGATGTCACCACTGGCCTGAATTTTCATGCCTTGAATCACTTCACCCAAGACGTGAACGGTGCCATCAAAATGAATGTTGCCAGTAGCCATGTTGACTTCCTTGAGAAGCAACACAGGCTCAACCATCACGCCACCTTTCACACGAACAGGTTGACCGCTCACGGTAGCCAATAACAGATTGGGGTCATCACTTGAGATGTGGACACCGTTTAGTGGTGTGGCAAAAACGGCATCTTGACCTGCCATAGCTGGTAAAACTTTACCTTTGACAGTTTGACCGTTGAAACCAGGTGCAGGGGGAATGCGGCGCATCAGCGCATCACCTGGGTGAACAACCGCAATGGCACTGTGCTCTCGGTAGTCAATCAAACCTTGAGCATCAAGTTGAGGCTGTCGGTCAACCGTTTGTTCAATCAGCGATTGCAAAACAGCAGAACCGCCACGCTGGGGCAGAACGGCGCGTGCCACCTCACAATCGGTGCAACTTCCCTGTTGGCAAACCCGTTCTATGGCATCAGCATCAATTCCACACGTAACACCTGCCCTGTTCAGCGCAGCCATAACATCCGGCACAGATGCAACCTTGCCACCATGTGCAGAAGTGATGCTGAGTGTGGCGGCCATGTCGTCAGGCCCAACAGACACTGCAATCGTGGCATCCAGACACTGTGCAACCGCAAGTTCAAACACACCTTGCTGAATATTGCACATTTCAGCAGCTTTATTGATGGCCACTTCGTCAAACACACAATCACCGTATCCTTGACTCACCAGCAAAGAGCGCAGGGTATCACCAGAGATATTAGGCCGATTGAGCACGGGATGTGCCACCAGGAATACCTTATCGTTTGTGACTTTGTATGAAATGCCCTCTAAATTCATGCTCTGAGTATCCATCATCTCTCTTCTTGCCCACCTTGTGGAACTTCAGACTTCCTGATCCCGTAGGAAAGTCGATTGGCACATGGACGGGCTGTTTTGACTCTGTGAGAGTACCAGAAGGTACGATTTTGCGGCTTTTGTCGCTTCATCAGTGAGTTCGGGTGCGATTCAATGTAAGGATATGGTCAACCATAAGTTCCGCATTTGGCCGTTAGAGTTGGGATGCAATGCTAGGCGCAAATCGCTCATGTGGCTGGGC
>CAIYWD010000109.1 GCA_903929815.1 uncultured beta proteobacterium | reverse complement strand
TGGAACGCCCAATGGCACTTTGTGGAAGCGCCATCTTGGCGCTTGACAAGTTAAAAGCGGCAGGATGCCGCTTCCACAAGATGCCATTCTCGATTCCATCATTTTTGCTACCTGTGCTTGGTGCGGATCGGGAAGTCTGAAGTTGTTGAATTTCCGTCATTCCCGCCTTCGCGGGAATGACGGAACTGGCTGAAGAACAAATTCACCCTGGACGTGAATAAACTCAAAAATCATAGCAATTTCCGTAATCGACTAAAGTTCGACATGCGAGTGCTTTTTTTACCATTCGGTGTGGCTTGAAATCTTATGAAAGCCAGCACAAATATCACTAAAAAATTATAGAATTTACGGTTATCTGTCAAAAAATGCAATTTTGTGCTAAAGTTTGGTCATCAAAGGAGTCTTATGCACCATGAAAGATGACCCAGTAGAAAAATCTTTTTGTACTACGCGCGAAGCTGCCACCTTATTGGGTGTGTCGGTTGGAACCGTACAGCTTTGGGTTGAAAACGGCCTGTTGCAGGCATGGAAAACCACTGGAGGTCATCGTCGTGTTTTGCGCGAGTCCATCGACTCGCTATTGCACAAAAGTCCAACGGCTACGCCCCATGGTAGCGCGACTGGGGCCTTTCAGACTCGCCCGCTGCGCATTCTGGTGGTGGAAGATGATGACATCTTGTTACAGTTGTACCTGTTTAAGCTCTCGGCCTGGCCTATGAAACCTGTGGTCAGTCTGGCCAACAATGCCGTGTCCGGGTTGTTGATGATGGGGCGCAGCAATCCCGATTTGTTGATCACTGACTTGAACATGCCAGGCATGGACGGCTTTAATATGCTGCGGGTACTGCATCAAACTCCGGACTTGAGTCACACGACCATTGTGGTGGTGAGTGGTCTGGATGCTGCCGGCATTGCATCGCATGGTGGTATTCCCGGTGGCATAGAAGTTTTAAACAAACCCGTTCCATTTGAACGTTTAGAAACCATTGCCTCTGGCATTGCCCTTCGCTACCAACCCGTGACCACAGGAGACTGACCATGCTTCTTGATATTGATTCATCCATTCTTGATGCTATGAACGAAGGGATCATCTTGATCAATTACAAGGCTCAGGTCATTGGTCACAACAAGGCTTCCGAAGCCTGGTTGCCTTTGTCCAATGCAGCCATACTTACGATCAGACGTTTCATTGCGCAGGGACTGGTGGGTATCACGCAGTTTCCGGTTCAGGTTGATTTATTGCAAGACTCTGGTGCAGTCAGCCCGTTGGGTGTTCATACCTGGTTATGCAAAAACAGCATGCTCGACTATGTGATATTCATCGTTTCACCGCTTCAACCTGTGGCTCACCTTGCCCCCGTTGCCAAGCCTGAAACAACCGATCAGCGCTTCATGGCGTTGATGGGGGATCAAATTCGCCAAAAAATTGCGCAGTTTCATGCCTTGACTCCAACGGAAATGGCGGATACTGCACTGAAAGCCAACATTTTGCAAATTGATGCTTTACTTGAAGAAATAGCTAATTTATCGGTATTGAAGCAGCGTGATCAGGTGTTTTCTTCTGAGCGAATCGATATCAATGAACTCATTCGCAGTGTCTTTAACCAGCTTGAACTGACGAATCACCATGAGTTTGATACCGGTCAAACGCCACCGGGGGTCATTTATGGTGATGCCATCTGGATGTCTTATGCTTTCAATGTATTGCTTTCGGCATTGATGCGCGGTTTGACTCCAAAAGGTTCTCTCTACGTCAAATCACGGCAATTGGGCGACTTTGTCGTGGTGTCAGGACGCAGTGTTCTGCATGAACCCAAGATGTCTGAGCAGAATGACCCATCCCCTGATGCTTCGCAGAGCGACGACAGCCCTGCAAAAAACGAAACCATCCACCTAGCAACACGCATGTTGATGTGCCAGCGCATTTGTGAATTGCACGGAGGCTTTCTCAAAATGGAGTTTCAGCCCGTCACGTGCGACATTGATATGGCGCGCCCCATTGAATCATTTGTTTTGACCCTGCGCAGTGGTCTGCCCGAGCACGAACGCAGCCGTGCATCCTGCTCTGAATGCCGACTCAATCTTCAGGCGCAGGTTTATGCTGCTGACATTGCCCAACTTTTATCCAACTCCGCTTCATAACTTTACGAGGTAATTGACATGTCTCAAATTCTCATTGTGGATGACCATTCCGACATCCGCCGCTTGCTCAGCGTGACTTTGGGCAAAGATTTTTCGATTGCGGAGGCCGAGGACGGTATGGCCGCTCTTGAGGTCATACGGCGACTGCCACCGCAATTGGTCTTGCTTGATGTGATGATGCCCGGTGAAGTGGATGGACTCGCTGTTTTGGATGCCATCAAAAGCGATCCTAAAACCAAGTCGATTCTGGTGGCCATGATCACTGCGCGCGGGCAGGCCATGGACAGTGAAGAGGCTCGTCGTCGTGGTGCAGACGCTTATTTTGTCAAGCCCTTTAGTCCCTTGCAAGTGGTGACTTGGGTCAGAGACAAACTCAAATGAACTCCGCAGATCAAAACGTCGATGTTGATGATGGCCACCGCTGGGCGCTGGCCATCGCTGGAAGCAACGATGGGGTTTGGGACTGGAATTTAGCCACCGGCGAGGTCTTTTTTTCAGACCGTTGGAAGTCCATGCTGGGTTACGGTCATGATGAGGTAGGCCATACGGTGGATGAATGGAGCAGTCGCGTACATCCTGATGATTTGGGTTGGATCATGGAGGAAGTGGGTCGCCATTTAAGGGGTGATACCGAGCTGTACCAAACTGAGCACCGTGTATGCCACAAAGACGGCCATTACCTCTGGATTTTGGACAGGGGGCGCAGACAGGTGGATGAAAAAGGTCAGGCCGTTCGTATGACCGGATTTCACACCGATGTCACCGAAAGACGCCAGGCGCAAGAATCTGTGCAAGACTTGAACCTGGAGTTGTCCACCATTTTGAATTTAAGCCCTGACGGTTTTGTGGCGTTTGATCGAAAAGGATGCGTCAAATACGTTAATCCTGCGTTCGTCCATACGACAGGACTTGTTAGTTTGCAGGTGCAAAATCTGACGGAAGATGCTTTTTTTAATGTGTTGGCGCTTCAATGCAACGAGCATTCCAGAGTAGGGGATGTCACTTACCTGCGCAGTAATCTGACGGGCGCAAGTCAGCAGCGACGCAGCTTGCTTGAATTGCTCAAACCACCCGGTCGTACTTTGATGGTTCGCCAGCAGCACAGCGATGCCAGCTCGATTTCTAAAATTTTGTGTTTTCGCGATGTCACTTATGAAACCGAAGTTGATCGACTCAAGAGCGAATTTATCTCAACGGCAGCCCATGAATTGAGATCGCCACTGGCCAGCATTTATGGCTTTGCCGAGGCTCTACTCACCCAAAAAACCAATGCAGCCACACGCAAGGAATTTCTCGGAATCATTCACCAGCAGTCGCAAACCATGACCCACTTGCTCAATGAAATGCTGGACCTTGCCCGCATTGAAGCCAGGCGGCGCAGCGACTTTGTGTATGTTCGCGTGCCTGTTCAATCTTTGGTTAAGTCGGTTTTGAGTGGGTTTAAAGTGCCCGAAGGGCGTCTGCCTGTTGTGCTGTCGCCGATTCCAGACGATCTGTATGTGAAAGTGGACTACCAAAAAGCCAGTCAGGTTCTGGTGAATGTGCTCTCCAACGCCTACAAGTATTCGCCTGACGGAGGTGTTGTGCAGGTCGATATTGAAAGCCTTCGCACACAGGGCAGAAAGCCAGAGGTTGGCATTCACATCACGGATGCAGGAATAGGCATGACGCACACTCAAGTAGAGCGTGTGTTTGAGCGGTTTTACCGTGCCCACCCCTGCTCCAAAATTCCCGGCACCGGTCTGGGCATGAGTATCGTCAAGGAAATCATGACACTGCTTGACGGACGTGTTGACATTCAGAGCGCACCGGGCCAAGGCACCCGCGTGAGCTTGATTTTTCCCTGTTTATAAAGGAGAACCTGATGTCGTTTTTTGAAATAGGTCGCGAGGCGCGTCCATACCACCGAACGTTATGGCTCATCTGGTTGATCGCCGGATTGCTGGTGTTTCTGGTGGGTTGGCATGTGATGAATTTGACGCAAGCAAATCACACCCGTCAAATTGCCACGACTGAGCGGGACCTGGCCAACCTCACACGGGTGAGTCAGGAGCACGCGAACCGTACATTTCGCAGTGCGGACCAGGTGGTTCGGTTTGTGCAGTCCCGCTATCTTGAACTTGGCAACGAACTCGACCTGACTGCACTGACCAGGCAGGGTGTCATTGATGCCGAAATTTTCAACCAGGTGGGCATCATCGATAACAAAGGCATCTACATACTGGCCAACATCCCCACTTCCGGAAAACTTGATTTGTCTGACCGTGAGCACTTCAAGGTGCATGTGACGGTTGACAAGGGAGAATTGTTTGTATCGAAACCGGTGATTGGTCGCGCCAGCGGCAAATGGTCTATTCAACTGACCCGTCGTATCAACCTGCCTAATGGCGACTTTGGCGGGGTGGTGGTGTTGTCGATTGACCCGCGTTATTTCACCCATTTTTACGGCGAACTGAGTTTAGGCAAACAAGGATTGATGGCGCTGTACGGACTCGATGGCATTGGGCGTGCAAGACGTGTGGGCGGCAAGGACGAATTTGGCAAATCCGCCAGCCAGTCCCAGTTGTTTGAGCATATTCGTCAGGGGAGAAATGAAGGAACTTTCATTGACCACTCCAAGGTGGATGGTGTTGAGCGTTTGTATTATTACCGCAGAATTCCCAACTACCAGTTGGTGGTGGTTGCCGGGGTGGAAACCAAAGAAATGCTGGCCAACCATGTTCAGTCCCGTGATGCCTTGTGGTTGCAGGCAGGGATGTTGATGCTGTTGATCGTGATATTGGCGGGCGCCCTGACGCGATTTTTGGCCAACTTGCGCCGCGTTGTGTTGGCCCGTGCGGCAGCCCAGCAACAGGTCCAAGAGCGTACAGATCAACTCGATGCCATTTTTGCGCTCAGTCCCGACGGCTTTGTTTCATTTGACCAGGCCCGTCGGATCACCCATGTCAACTCTGCGTTTTGCCAGATGACAGAGTTGACTGGCACGCCACTGGAAGGCATGAATGAGGAGGCGTTTGGACAATGGCTGTCAAAGCGCTGCGTTGCAGGCACGCCGGGTATCAACCTGAAAAAGTTGCATGTACGGGTGGATTCAGGCCAGACGGATGCGCGTGAGTTGATGGAGGTCGATACCAGCCAAAAGCGTATGCTGCAAGTGGGGTTGCGCTGCAATGCAAGAGGCCTGGTGTCGCAAATTTTGTACTTTCGCGATGTGACGGTCGAGACCCAGATCGATACCATGAAGAGCGAGTTCATCGCCACCGCAGCGCACGAACTGCGAACCCCCATGACCAGCATTCTGGGTTTTACAGAACTGTTGCTCATGGAGGAACGTGACCCTGAAACCCGCCATGAATTTCTGTCCATTGTTCTTGAGAAGTCCACCCTGATGGCCCACATCCTGGATGAAATGCTGGATTTGGCGCGCATAGAGGCACGCCGTGGTCAGGATTTTCACTACGTCTTGGTCAATGTGCAGGAACTGGTCACAAATCTGTGCAAATCCATGAGCTTGCCCGCAGGGCGAACACCGCCGGAACTCACCTTGCCAGCCCAGCCCCTGATGGTGATGGCAGATGCCAGAAAGTTGCAGCAAGCCCTCATGAATGTGCTGACCAATGCGTACAAATATTCCAATCCTGATGCCATTGTTAACAAGAAGGTCAGTATTGCAGTCACGTTGACTGCCGATCCTGGCGATGAACAACAGGTGTGCATCGCCGTGACAGATGGGGGCATGGGCATGACCCCTGAGCAATGTGCCCAGGTGTTTGTCCGCTTTTACCGTGCCGATACCTCAGGCAAAGTGCTGGGCACAGGTTTGGGAATGTGCATCGTCAAGGAAATTATTGAATTGCACCGAGGTCATGTCAGCGTTGACAGCACCCTGGGACAAGGCACTTGCGTCACACTGTATGTGCCAACCCATACCGAGCATCTCAGGCAATAAGGGGTAGGGGGCATGAGAACATTTGCCATGAATCTTGAAAAAGTCAAGCTGGGGTATAGGGCATCTTTTGCTGCATTTGTGGCAGCCAATGTGGTGTTGATGAGTGGTGTGTTGTGGGTCAGTTGGATAAATTTTGACAATGCGCAAAACATCAATCTGGCAGGCCGACAGCGTGCCATGAGCCAGCGTATCCACCGCAATCTGTTGCAGTTACACCAAACGCCCCCTGTGCCCGGTGATGCTCGTCTCTCGGAACTTGTCCACGCCAGAGCCTTGTTCGACGACACCCTGATGGGGTTTGCACGGGGTGGAAAGACTCGTAATCAGCTATTGAAATAGTAGTAAGTTGTTAGAAATATTTGCCCATGAACTCAGCACCCACACCATCCCCACTTCAGCTTGATTCCAAGGCTGAACAACCAAACTGGTTTTGGCCGGTAACGCTAGCGCTGTTGGTACTCATGGGTTCGCTGACCATCACCACGGTGTTATGGCAACAGGCCCGACAAAATGCACAGCGTGAAGTGCGCACAGATTTCGAGCGAGAAGCGTCTGACATCAAAAGCCGCCTTGAAAATCATCTGATGGTGCATGATTTACTGCTGAAAGGTTTTGTGGGGCTTTTTAATTCATCTGACGAGGTCACACGCCAGGATTTTCACGACTATTACGCGTCGTATGGTGATGCGCACCCTGTCTCGGGGCAAGTGGGTGTGGCTTTTATGGAGCAGGTGACAGCCCAAAACCTGGATCGCCACACCGCTGCCATGCGCCTTGAAGGATGGCACGGTTATCGCGTGAGTCCGGCCACGCCGCGCGAAGTTTATGCACCCATTGTTTATCTTGAACCCCAGACACCGCACCATCGCAAAATTTTAGGATTTGACCCCTTGACCGTGCCCGCCGAGCAACCGGCCATGGCGCGGGCCCGTGACAACGCCACGATGACGATATCTTCCAAACTGACCCTCAAACAAGATGCTGGCAAAGAAGTCCCTGGCTTTGTGATGTACGAGCCTGTTTATCGGCGCGGTGCAAAACTGGACACATTGGCACAGCGTCGAGCCAATTTTCTGGGCTGGGTGGATGCGCCGTTTCGAATGGCTGAATTTTTGGAACATGCCCTCCCCAATGCGCTCCAAAACATGGATATGGAAATTTTTGACGGCAGACTCTCTTCCAAAGCCAGCCTGATGTTTGACTCGGACGGCTTACTGCGTATGGACGATACATCGGGGTCGCCATTTCATAACATCCAACCGTTGGTATTTGGTGGACATACCTGGATTTTGTCATTGCACGCAGGCCCAGACTATAGTGTACATATTCTCTCAAACAAACCCCAACTGATCGCCGCCATTGGCTTGACTGTGAGCATTGTGTTGTCACTCTTCACCGCGTTCATCTACCTAGCCATACGCCAGCATCAAAAAAACGCATTGCAACAGATCGCCAGAATTCAGACGATAGTTCACAATGCCCAGAGCAAACAGGCCGCCGAAGAACTGCAAAAAAGCGTCTGGGCCATGAACGAAGCCCAGCGCATCGCTGGCATTGGCACTTACATCACCAACATCCAAACCGGTGTCTGGACAAGTTCGCCCATTTTGGACGAGATTTTTGGCATTGACAATTCTTTTGAGAAGACCATTCCCAACTGGAACGCACTGATCGCCCCAGAATGTCGTCAGGAATTAATGGATCACTACAACAAAGTCATCAGCACCAACGGCCAATTTGACAAAGACTACAAAATCATTCGCCCCTCGGACGGGCAAACGCGCTGGATATCGGCGCTTGGCGAGTTCACTAACGACGACGAAGGTCACCCTGAATTTCTGCGTGGCACGACTCAGGATATCACTGCACGCAAAGAAGCTGAACTGGCAGCCTTTGCAGCACGCGACTTCATCCAGAAAATTACTGAATGCGTACCCGGCTGCGTGTATCAGCTCAAATTACGCACCGACGGCACACTGTGTTTTCCTTATGCCAGCAGACACCTGCGTGATCTGGTGGGCGTTGATCCTGGGGACGTTCGTGAAGATGCTGCACTCGCTTTTGCCACCATCCATCCAGATGATATGAGTGACCTGATGAAAGCCACCATGGCATCAGCCAGGAATTTGACCGCATGGCATGACGAGTGGCGCGTGGTGTTGGAAGATACCACGGTGCGTTGGGTGTCAGCCAGCGCACAGCCACAGTGTGAGCCAGATGGATCCGTGTTGTGGCATGGCTTTATTGAAGACATCACAGAGCGTAAAGCCATACAACAGGAATTAAAGCTCCACCGCGATCACCTTGAAGAACTGGTTGAACAGCAAACCGCTGAGTTGGAACAATCCTTAGAGCATCTGCAATCTTCTGAAGAAAAATACCGCACCCTGATCGAAACCACAAGAACAGGCTTTGTCGTCTTGGATACAAATGGAAAGGTACAAGATGCCAATCTGGAATACGTTCGGATCACGGGCAACCACGAACTCAGAGATATTCTGGGCAAGTCTGTTATGCAATGGACTGCGGACTATGAGACAGAAAAAAGCCTCAACGCCTTAGCGCAGTGCGTTGAGGAGGGTTCTGCCACCAACGTGGTGATTGACTATGTGGACGGGAAGGGTCAAATGACCCCCGTTGAACTCAATGCCACCCTTTATGTCGATGGCGGTATCACCAAAATTGTCTCGCTCTGCCGTGACGTGAACGATCGAAGGCAGCTCGAAGAGGCCTTGAAGGTGAGTTCAGAACGCTGGCAATTTGCACTGGAAGGCTCAGGCGATGGCGTTTGGGACTGGAATCTCCAGACCGGCGCAGCCTTGTTCTCCAAACGCTGGAAGGAAATGCTCGGGTATGCCGAGAGTGAATTGGCCAATGACTCATCCGTCTGGTCCAGTCGCGTTCACCCGGAGGATTTACCGGGTGTGATGGCTGAACTCAAGACTTGCATCGACGAAAACACACCTTTTGCATGTGAATTTCGCATGAAGTGCAAGGATGGCCATTGGAAGTGGATTCTTGGCCGAGGTATGGCCGTCAGTTTCAGCAGCAACGGCGCCCCCACCCGACTGGTTGGAACAAACACGGATATCACTGATCGTAAAAAAATGGAAGAAGCGGCTTATGCAGCCAGCCGTTCCAAGTCAGAGTTTTTAGCCAACATGAGCCATGAAATTCGCACGCCCATGAACGGTGTGATGGGAATGGTGGATTTGCTACAGCAAACCAATCTGAATAACGAACAGCAACGGATGCTCAACACCATTCACCGGTCGTCAATGGCCCTGCTCGGCATCCTCAATGACATTCTGGACTACTCCAAAATTGAAGCCGGCAAACTCACGATTGAGCATATCGCCACACCTTTGTGCGATGTGGCACATGACGTGGTGCAACTGATGATGCCCACTGCTCAGGCCAAAGCCGTCGATCTGTCCGTTTGGGTTGATCCTGAACTGCCGCCATGGGTCTATTCTGACCCCTCACGCCTGCGCCAGGTTCTGCTGAACCTGATTGGCAATGCCGTCAAGTTCACCCACAGCGAATCCAAACACCCTGGAAAAATAGTCTTGCGGGTGGAATCCTCCCCACTTGCCAATGGCAAGCCTGGCATTGTGTTGCGTGTGATTGACAATGGCATTGGCATGAGTGATGAAGTGGTGGCCCGTTTGTTTCAACCCTTTACCCAGGCTGATTCTGGTACCTCACGCCAATTTGGGGGCACCGGTCTGGGGCTGTCCATCAGCATGCAACTCGTCCATTTGATGGGCGGTCAGATCGTGGTTCACAGCACGCAGGGCAAAGGATCGGAATTCACGGTAGAACTTCCCCTGCAGATAGCACCACCCGGCCAGACCTATGTTTGCATACCGGATCGTCGTTTGCTTCCCCGAAAACTGGCCCCCAGTATTGCAGAAGCCCAGGCCATCGGAAAACTGATTTTGCTTGCCGAAGACAACGAAACCAACCGCGATGTGCTGCGAGAACAAATTCGACTGTTGGGTTACGCAGCTGAAGTGGCTGAAGATGGTGTGAGTGCGCTTGAGAAATGGCGAACGGGTCGTTTTGCGCTGTTGCTAACCGACTGCCACATGCCACTGATGGACGGTTTTGAACTGACTGCCTTCATTCGCCAAGAGGAAGGCCCAGGCATCCACAAGCCCATCATTGCCGTCACCGCCAATGCCATGCAGGGTGAAGCCCAGCGCTGTTTGGACAGCGGCATGGACGACTATTTGAGCAAACCCCTTCGCATGGAAGACTTAAGTCCCATGCTGACCAAGTGGTTGCCGCTGGAATCACCGGATCAGGTGTTATGCACTGTGGCCAAAATGGAAGGACAGTCCCCAACCCCGGATGGACACCACTGGAATGCCAACACCTTGAATGAACTCGTCGGCGACAACCCCGGTATGCACGTGCGTCTATTGCAAAAATTTCTGAAGAACGCCTGCAATCAGGTCAACGCATTGAACGAAGCAGCGCAAACTGGCAACCTTCAGCGCATGGTTGCAGTGGCGCACCCCCTTAAATCGGCAGCCCGAACCGTTGGAGCTATGGCGCTAGGCGATGTGTGCCAAGATATTGAAGTGGCCGCAACAGCCGGCGAGAGTGCCACATCCATTGCGCTGATTGCAGACATGGCCAACGTTTGGGCGCAGGTCAAATCGCTGATTTACGCGCATCTGGATACCCTGTCATAGAGACATCATCGGTATGTTTTGCTTTTATTTTAATAGCTAACTATGCATACTGGATAAGGGCTACAGGGCAAAAAGGCATGTAACTTTAGACTTCCTGATAAAAACCAGCGAATTCATCATGGCGCAATAATACAACTCATGGTTCGCTTATTTCAACCACCAGTTCTTGAGATTGCCGGGTGCGATTCAAAGTGATGTGGGATTCTGGGAGCGAGGGCGTCTCGCCCTCGGGTGTTTCGATGGCAAGATGCCTTCGCTCCCAGGTTTTTGGCTCA
>CAIYWD010000108.1 GCA_903929815.1 uncultured beta proteobacterium | reverse complement strand
TGAGCCAAAAACCTGGGAGCGAGGGCATCTTGCCATCGAAACACCCGAGGGCGAGACGCCCTCGCTCCCAGAATCCCACATCACTTTGAATCGCACCCGGCAATCTCAAGAACTGGGGGTTGAAATAAGCGAACCGTGAGTAATATGTTGATTCATATCTGATCAATATCGACCAATTTAGGCAATGCCTGCAAAGCATTGTGTGTGGTAGCCTTTGCCAAATCATCAGCGCTTATGGCGCGTAGGGCGGCCAGTTCCATCCCGATACGTGGCAGTTCAGCGGGAGAGTTGATGCCTTGTGGCTCTCGTGCTGCACGCTGTGCTGCGGTTTTGTAGAGCCATTGGGGTGGCATGTCAGGCGCGTCCGTTTCCAACACCATGGCACTTAGCGGTAAGGCAGTCGCCAACTGTCGCAAATGCAATGCTCTGGGGTAGGTCAATGCACCGCCAAAACCTAGCTTGAGACCCACATCCAGAAAGGCAGTTGCCTGCTGCCAACTGCCGTTGAACGCATGGGCAATGCCGCGCCAGCCCAATGCAGGAGCCTCACGGCGCAGGCCTTGTAGAACATGATCGACCGACTTTCGCGTATGCAACAGTACCGGCAAGCGGTATCGGCGTGCCAGTTTGAGCTGTTCATGGAAAAAAAATTCCTGACGCTCGCACAAAAGGTCAGTGTTGAGTGCAGGATCAAAAAAATCCAGTCCAATTTCACCCACGGCAACCAGTCGCTCATCATCTTGGTACTGGTTGAGCGTGGCATCAAGAATGGCCACATCATCGTCATGGGCATGTGCCACAGACAGCGGATGAATGCCCAGGGCATAACTGTGATTTTGGGAATGTGCCAAGTTGCGCACAGCGTCAAAGTTGGCCACGTGGATGGCAGGAATCACACAATACACTATGTTTTCAGTAGCTACTAACGCTTGCCTGGTATGGGCTAGAGGCCAAAAGTCTGGTGCATCCAAATGACAATGGGTGTCGATCCAAAAGATCATGGTGGTGGGTGCGTTTCAAAGTGATGTGGTGCAATACAAAAACCAAATCCCCCCTAACCCCCCTTTTTCAAAGGGGGGGACAAATACAGCGCTTTGCCCAAATAGGCTAACCGTTCTCATTCCCCACTTTGAAAAGGGGGGGGTAGGGGGGATTTGGATGTCGCACCCAAGCCAAGCCACATCACGTTGAAACGCACCCGAAGGGGGTGCGTTTCAACGACACCAAACAAAACTCACCTCTGGAATGATGCTATGATTTTTTGCGATATTTTATGTTAAGAAATCGGCCTCTAACGCCCGTCCCACTTGCATAGTTTGCTATGATTTTTGAAACTTAGATCAGACATGGCAGTCACCACATCACTTTGAAACGCACCCTGGTGGTAGCCGTCAAGATTCGGCTAAACAGCCCTGCACCAACTGCAAATGGCGCTCACACCGTGCGGCCAATGCTTCGTCGTGGGTGACGACTACAAAGGCTGTGTTGTGTGTGTGGGCAAGTTCAAGCATCAGATCAAAAACGCTGTAGGCTGTGTTGCGATCCAGATTGCCTGTTGGCTCATCTGCCAGCACGCAGGCGGGATGGGTGACCAGGGCACGCGCAATGGCCACACGTTGGCGCTCTCCACCCGACAATTCAGATGGGCGATGGTGCAATCGGTCTTGCAAACCCACTTTTGTGAGCATGGTTATGGCGGCTTGTGCCGACAAGGCGTTGGCTTGCCGACGTATCCACAGGGGCATGGCGACGTTGTCTTGTGCAGAAAATTCAGGCAACAAATGATGAAACTGATAGACAAAACCCAGATGTTGGTTACGCAAATGCCCCTGTTTGGCCTCGCTGATGTGCGCGAGGTCCTGCCCTAGCAGTTGGACTGTACCGCCGGTGGGAATATCAAGGCCACCGAGCAAGTGCAGCAAGGTACTTTTTCCTGAGCCAGAAGCGCCCACAATGGCCAGCGTTTGGCCTGCATACACATCTAAATCAATTTCTTGCAACACAGAGACATCAAGCCGACCTTCGGTAAAGCGCTTGGTCAAACCCTGTGTACTGATGACCGGAATGCTTAGGGGGTTATTCATACCGCAGAGCCTCAGCGGGGTTGACGCGGCTGGCGCGCCAACTGGGGTACAGCGTCGCTGCAAAAGCCAAAAGAAGAGAGATGAGGGCGATGGGAACAATATCGCCCTGCTGGGGGTCACTGGGCATTTGACTGATCAAATACACGTCACGAGGCAGAAAACTTGCCCCCAGCAAATGCTCCAGTGCAGGAACGATCACATCAATGTTAAAGGCCACACCCAAACCCAGCACCAAACCACACACAGTGCCCATCACCCCCACCATCGCACCTTGCACCACAAATATGCCCATGATGCCAGACGGGCTAGCGCCTAGCGTTCGCAAAATGGCAATATCGGCACGCTTGTCCGTCACGGTCATCACCAGTGTGCTGACCAGGTTAAAGGCCGCTACCGCTACGATCAGCGTCAAAATGATGAACATCATTCGTTTTTCAACCTGCACTGCGGCAAACCAGGTGCGGTTTTGATGTGTCCAATCCTGAACCAATACGGGGTCTGTCAGCGTGGCAGCCAGTTCCGCCGCCACGGTGCGCGCCTGGTGCAGGTCTTTCAGTCGCACACGCACGCCGCTAGGGCCTTCAAGCCTGAACATTCGCGCTGCGTCTTCAATGTGCATCAGCACCAGGCCAGAGTCATATTCATAATGCCCAGAATCAAAACTGCCCACCACCGTCATTTGCTTTAGACGTGGCACGATGCCTGCGGGTGTCATCTGCCCGCCTGGGGCGATCAACGTGACCTTGTCTCCCGTTTGCACCCCCAGACTGCGTGCGAGTTCACCCCCGAGGACCACGCCAAAACTGCCCGCTACCAACCGGTTCAAAGCTGCCCCTTGCAGTGACACCGCCAGATCAGTGACTTCTGGTTCAAGCGCGGGGTCAATGCCACGAACCATGGTGCCTTTCATGTCTTCACCGCGCGCCAGCAAAGCCTGAGTAGCTATAAAAGGTGAAGCACCTGTCACTTGCGGATGCGCCTTGACCTGCGCCAGTGTGTGCTGTACGTTCGGCAGCGCTGCACCGTCTTGCGACACAATTTCAATGTGAGACACCACGCCCAACATGCGGTCACGCACTTCTTTTTGAAAGCCATTCATCACACTGAGCACAATGATCAGCGCAGCCACACCCAAGGCGATACCCAGCATGGAAACGCCTGAAATAAAAGAAATAAACCCATTGCGCCGTGTCGCTCGGCCTGCGCGGGTATAGCGCCAGCCCAAAATCAATTCATAAGGTAATTGCATATAGGCATTGTGGCATGGACATACAGGGTGAATTTGTTCTGAAGGCAAGTTGTTGAATTTTCGTCATTCCAGCGAAGGCGGGAATCTAGTACATTCTGGATTCCCGCCTTCGCGGGGATGAAGGAACTGGCTGTAGAACAAATTCACCCTGCATGGACATAACTACAGGATTGCATTTAGTCTTGAATACTCGTAAACTTGAGGTCTAATTTTGAGGAGACCATCATGAATGTTTCATCATCCACCACACCCAGCGTTCAATCTACCCCACGCACCATGGCGGTGCAGCCCTCCAGACCGCAAAATGACATGCAGGCACAGCCGCAAAAGCCGCAGCCTACCCCTGCTGCTTCGCAATCATCCAACCCCGTCATCAATGCACAGGGACAAACAACGGGAAAGCTGTTGAACGTCACCGCCTGACGCTCGTGCCTTGCCCAGGGGTGCCATCATGGTCGCTCTTGCCGCCGGTATCTCAACGTCAATACAGGTCAGTCTGATTCGGCAACGTCTCGAAGCTGCTCGCCGTGAGGAGTCTCAGGCCGAAGCTGATGTAGGTAGGTTGCGTGCTCAAACCGATGCCGCCGAAAACAAGCTACAGGAACGAAAGGACAATGTCAATCGACTGTCCAGTCAAAGTACACGAAGTGACCCCACTTACCGCTCATCATTGCAAAGTAGCGGTGCCAAGTTACCTGTTCCAACCCTGCCATCTGCCTCAGATTTGGTACTTCATGCAAGCGGCAGCTTTCCCAACGCCAACACAGCCTCCAGCACAGGGCAGGCCATTGGAAACCTCATTCACGTCACTGCGTGAGCGCTGATGTAGGGGTCCTCACCTACGGGACGAATTGCAATATCCATGAGTTACGTTTGATTGGCAGGGAAAGATCACGGGGGGTGCGTTTCAAAGTGATGTGGTGCAATATAAAAACCAAATCCCCCTAACCCCCCTTTTTCAAAGGGGGGACAAATACAGCGCTTTGCCCAAATAGGCTAAACGTTCTCATTCCCCCCCTTTGAAAAAAGGGGGGTTAGGGGGCAATGGCACTACCTTAAGCATTAGTTTTATAAAAACAATAGGTTAGCAAAACGTGTAGGTCGGGTTAGCGCGTAGCGCGTAACCCGACATAACCGCACGACGCATGTCGGGTT
>CAIYWD010000107.1 GCA_903929815.1 uncultured beta proteobacterium | reverse complement strand
TGAGCCAAAAACCTGGGAGCGAGGGCATCTTGCCATCGAAACACCCGAGGGCGAGACGCCCTCGCTCCCAGAATCCCACATCACTTTGAATCGCACCCGGCAATCTCAAGAACTGGGGGTTGAAATAAGCGAACCGTGAGTTATTCTTGACCATATCCTAAATACCTTTCATGCCGCCCAGGCGTTTCATCATTTTCATCATGCCACTGCCTTTCATTTTTTTCATCAAGCCTTGTACTTGCTCAAATTCCTTGAGCATGCGATTGACATCCTGCACCAAAACACCTGCACCGGCTGCGATGCGGCGCTTGCGTGTGGCTTTGATCAGTTCGGGTTTGCGTCGCTCAAGCGGGGTCATGCTGTGGATGATGCCAATTTTGTGTTTGATGTCTTTTTCAGCCTTCCCCATATCCATCTGACTGGCCTGGGCAGCCATGGCGGCAGGCAGTTTGTCCATGATGCTGGAAAGTCCACCCATTTGGCTCACTTGCTGAATTTGATCTAAAAAGTCGTTCAAATCAAAAGTACCCCCGCTTTTGACCTTGTTGGCGAGCTTTAGCGATGCTGCCATGTCCATTCCTGCGGTGACTTGCTCTACTAGGGCCAAAATGTCGCCCATGCCCAGAATGCGACCGGCGTGACGATTGGCATCAAATATTTCGAGTCCATCAATTTTTTCACTGATGCCAGCAAATTTGATGGGAACACCCGTCACGTGGCGAACAGACAGCGCTGCCCCCCCGCGCGAGTCACCGTCGAGCTTGGTCAGGATAATGCCGGTCAGCGGCAAAGCTTCTTTGAATGCTTTGGCGGTATTCACGGCATCTTGCCCCTGCATGGCATCGACTACAAACAGGGTTTCTATGGGTTGAAGGGCTGTGTGAAGGTCGCTGATTTCACGCATCAATGCCTCATCAATGGCCAGCCGCCCGGCGGTATCGACGAGCAGCACGTCAAAATAATGCTTGCGGGCATAGTCCAGTGCTGCCAGTGCAATGTCCACCGGCTTTTGGTCAGAGTTGCTTTCAAACCATTGAGCACCAGCTTGCGCCGTGACTTGTTTGAGCTGCTCAATGGCTGCTGGCCGATACACGTCAGCAGAGACGGTCAGCACTTTTTTGCCGCGTTTTTCAATCAAATGCTTGGCCAGTTTGGCAGCCGTGGTGGTTTTACCCGCACCTTGCAGACCTGCCATCAAAATGACTGCCGGCGGCACAACAGCGAGGTTGATGTCAGCCACGCCATCGCCCATGGTGGCGGCAAGTTCCTGATTGACAATGGCAACAAGCGCCTCTCCGGGCGAAAGTGACCCCAGCACATCTTGCCCTAGCGCTTTGTCTTTGACGCGTGCGATAAAGTCGCGCACCACCGGGAGTGCTACATCGGCCTCAAGCAATGCCATGCGCACTTCGCGCAACATGTCAGAGACGTTGGATTCGGTGATTCTGGCCTGTCCGCGAAGCTCTTTGACCAAGCGGGTGAGTTTGTCGGTAAGTGCAGATGCCATGGTAGGTTGTAACGGTCAATGCCGAAGTTGATGCCACGCAAAACGGCTGTGGCAGTGTAGAAAACGCTAAACTGTGCCAATGATTTTAGCCAGTGCTTACCCCATGACTTTGACCTTGGCTCTAGGGACTTCTGCAGCGTATGCTGCCTGTGCTTACCCTGCGACGCGAACCACCCGTCTGAGTATTCTAGGGCTGGCTTGGGGGTTGCACGGTCTGTTGCTGACGTGGAGCTTATGGGGTGATGCCAGACATTTTGGTTTCGCTCCCGCTTTGTCCATGACAATGTGGCTGGCAGGTTTGGTCTATGCTTTTGAGATTTATTTTTATCCAAAACTTCATTTGCCCACGATTTTGCCCATCACAGGATCGGGCGTGGTGTTGCTGGCCTTGTGGTATCCGGGGGCGGCTTTGGGTGTGACGGCATCGGCCTGGTTGCCTTTGCATGGTGCTTTTGGAATGGCATCTTATGGCCTGTTTGCCGTGGCGGTGATTCATGCGGGGTGGATGACTCGCTCTGATATGCGCATTCGTCAAGCCACAAATGCCCCGCCTGATTTGCCACTTCTGACGCTTGAGCGTTTGATTTTTCGCTTTGTCGGTGTGGGTTTTGTGTTGTTGTCTGCGACGCTGCTGGCAGGTTTTTTCTTTGGCACGGTGCTCTACGGCAGCCGCCACGCGCTGAAATTTGATCATAAAACCACGTTTTCAGTGCTTTCGTGGCTGACTTTTGCCGTGTTGATGGTCGGGCGCATACGCTTTGGCTGGCGCGGCAAGCGCGCTATTGGAATGCTGTATGTTGGCTCTGGCTTACTGTTGCTGGCTTATGTGGGTTCGCACTTTTTTCATGAAGTGATGCTGGGACAAACACCATGAAGATAGTATGGTTGCTTTTGCTGGGACTGCTGGCGTATCTGGTTTGGCGCAGTCGCATTTTTCAAGATACCTTACCCCCTCCCACGTCAGAACCTGTACCGCCACCCCAAGTCACAGACATGGTGTCATGCGCTATGTGCCATGTGTATATGCCTGTTGCACAAGCACTGAAAGGCCAACACGGCAGTTATTGTTGTCTTGACCATCTCCAACAGTCCGAACCCTCATGACTGAAGATACGAGCAGGTTCGGTCACTCGTTGTACGGATCGGATTTCAAGCTGCCCGAATTTGATCGACTCTGGCGCGGTTTCATGACAGCGCGTGTTGTTTTGGGCGCAGTGTTGCTGCTGTTGCAGGGGAGTATTTTCTTTTTGACCGATACCCACAGCAGTACCCTTGTTCTGATTTGTGGGGGGTATTGGGTGGCCGCCCTAGTGGTGCGCATGATGCAGCGTGCCCAACAACTTGCCAACCGCTTTGACGGTTATTGGATTCGTACTGTTGGCATTGATTTGGTGGCGTTTGCTGCCCTGCAGGTGATGTCTGGCAACAACATCAACTACGCACCGCTGTTTGCCCTGCCGGTGTTGATGGCTTCTATTTTGGGGTCATTGCGCCTGGCGTTGGCCACTGCTGCCAGCGTGACTTTGTTGCTGTTTGCTTATGCAGGATGGCTCTGCATGCAAGGGCCACAGGCCATGAGTTCACTTTTTTTGCAGGCTGCATTGACAGGTGCAGGTTGCTTTGTCATTGCCTTCATCGCCAGCGAAACGGCCACCCGACTGGCCAGTGTTGAAAAAAGCGCACACAAAAGCCGGCTTGACGTGGCCGTGCAGAGGCAAGTCAATGAAATGGTGATTGAGTCGCTCACAGATGGCGTGTTGATGGTTGATGCACAGCATTTGGTTCGTTCTGCCAATCCTGCTGCTTATCTGTTGCTGGGGTTGTCTGACGGAGTAGCGGATATGCCCATTGATCTGTCAGACAGGCCGGGCTGGCGTGCCTTGCTCACTTTGGTGGTGGCCTGTTTTAACGGCAAATGCGCTCAAAATGAAGACATTGACATTTGCCACAAGGGGCAAGGGGTGCGCCGGTTAAGGGTTCGTTCTCAACTGACGGCGCCCCTCGGTCACAATGCCAAGGGCTTGTGCGTGGTGTTTATGCAGGATCAGCGCGAAATTCAGGCACGTTTGCGAACTGAAAAACTCGCCAGCATGGGGCGGATGTCTGCGGCAGTCGCCCATGAAATACGCAATCCCCTGGCCGCCATTGTGCAGGCCAATGCCTTGCTGTCCGAAGACTTGACGCAGCCGGCTCACCAACGCCTCACGCGCATGGTGGCGCAAAACGCCCAGCGCCTTGAAAAAATTGTGCATGATATTTTGCGTGTCGCCCATACTTCACCCAACGATGGTGTTGAAATGGCACGCGCCATGAATCTGACTGAAGTCCTTCAGCGCGTTTGCCGTGACTGGCAAAGTCAGCATGGACACCGCCTGGTATTGCATCAGCCTGTGCAACCCTTGGCTGTTTGGTTTGAGCCAGAACACTTGCGCCGTATCTTGATCAATTTACTCGACAATGCCAAACGTTATGCCAGCACACACGCCGAGTCCATTCAGATTCATGTGGATGCAGGTGCATCGCAAGCGGTGATCGTCCACGTCTGGAGCGACGGTGGTCCCCTGGAGTCCTCCGTTGAGCAGCATTTGTTTGAGCCATTTTTTTCGTCAGAGAGTCGATCCAGCGGCCTGGGGCTTTTTATTTGCCGTGAACTGTGCCATCTACACAATGCCACCATGAGTTATGAGCGGATCGCTCGCCGCATGAAGGGCGTACCTGTTTTGGGGAATGAATTTAGCATCAGTTTCAGGACGGGGCCTGGGTGAGGATATGGATAAAATAACTATGGAATTGATAGCTACTAACGCAAGTAGGACGGGCGTTAGAGGCCGATTTCGTCTATAAAAAATACGCCATTTCCGACACAGTTTTCTTTTATTTCAGTCTCTACGATATGTCCAAAACCACGCCAATCCATCGCCCCATGCGCATTTTGGTCGTTGATGACGAACCCGATTTGCGCACCTTGTATGAACTCACCCTTTTGCGTGAGTCTTATCTCGTAGATACCGCGGAAGATTTGCGTCAGGCGCGTGAGCAGTTGGCAGCGCATGAGTACGATGCCCTGATTACCGACATGCGTCTGCCCGATGGTCTGGGCTTGTCGCTCATCACCGAAATCAAGGAGCAGCAGCGCTCTGAGCGCTGTGTGGTCATTACAGCGTATGGTTCGACGGCCAATGCGGTCGAGGCCTTGAAGGCCGGCGCGTTTGATTATTTGACCAAGCCCGTCGATATCAAACAGTTTCGCAGCGTGGTAGCCTCTGCCGTTCGGCACACGCCCTCTCTGAACACACGCCAGACCAAATCAGACAACCCCCCAGAGGCATCGGTTTCTACACATGCCAACGGTGCGCAAGCCTTGGCGCGGTTGACGGGGCAGTCAGAGTGCATGAGGGTGCTTAAAAACCGGATTGTGAAAATTGCCCCCAGCATGGCGCCAGTACTGGTGACCGGCGAATCTGGCACCGGCAAAGAGTTGGTCGCTTATGCCATTCACGCCAACAGTCACCGTGCCACAGATGCCTGGGTGGCAGTCAATTGCAGTGCCATTCCTGAAAATTTGTTGGAGGCTGAATTTTTTGGTGCCAGAAAAGGGGCTTACACCGGTGCCAATCAGGATCGCGAAGGTTTTTTTCAAGCTGCAAAAGGGGGTACTTTATTTTTGGATGAAATTGGCGATTTACCGCTGGCCATGCAGTCCAAATTGCTGCGTGCCATTCAGGAGCGGCGAATTCGCCCACTGGGAGCGACGCAAGAAGAACCTGTCGATGTGCGCATCATCAGTGCCACCCACAAAAATCTGGCCGACGAAGTGTCAGCCGGTCGGTTTCGGCAAGATTTGTATTACCGCCTGAATGTGATTGATTTGGTTTTGACACCCTTGCGCCAACGTCTTGAAGATTTGCCCGATTTGTGCAGCGCATTGTTGTCGCGCATTGCACGCGAATCCGGACACCCCACACCCATGTTAAAACCCGCCATGCTGGAGCAGCTATCCGGTTTGACACTGCCTGGCAATGTGCGTGAATTAGAAAATCTGTTACACCGTGCGCTGGCTTTGGGTGAAGATGGGCAACTGCAACTCGATGTACCCAGCCGCACTGCACCCGTGCCTGATGTCACCATGACCGCTGTGAACACCAGTACCAGCAGTTTGCCCACAGATTTGCAGCGCTACCTAGACGACCATGAACGCGATATTTTGGTGCGGGCATTGCAGGAAACCCATTACAACCGTACCGCTGCAGCCAACCGCCTGGGTTTGAGCCTGCGACAAATGCGCTACAGAATGATGCGCTTGGCCATTGAGATACCTACTACAGCCTCAGACCATGGCGATGACTCCCTTTGACTGCACGCCAGGCGTGTGGGAGCAGGGTTGGTATGTGCCAGCATCCAAAATGCCTTCGCCCAATTTTGGCCCCCGCCCCCTTGGTGCGCAGGTCGATTTGATTGTTCTTCATGCCATCAGCCTGCCCCCAGGCATTTACGGTGGACCGCAGGTTTTAGAGTTTTTTACCAACCAACTGGATTGGCAGTCACACCCGTCCTTTGGGCAGATGGAGGGGATGGCCGTGTCTGCGCATTTTTTCGTTCGACGTGATGGTGCGCTTTGGCAGTGTGTCAGTTGCGATGACCGTGCCTGGCATGCCGGCGTGTCTTGCTACAGGGGCAAAGACAACTGCAACGACGACAGCATTGGCATTGAACTTGAAGGCTTGGAAGGCGATCGGTTTGAAGACGCTCAATATGCCTGTTTGCAAAGGCTGTGTTGGGACATCATGCAGCGGTATGCCATTATGCACATTGCAGGCCATGAACACATTTCACCAGGCCGCAAGGGCGACCCGGGAGCGGGTTTTGACTGGCCTCGTTTGCAAAACATCTTGCAGAGGGAAGGTTATCACCCATTCATTTCCATCGCACAGGTTCGACATCCACTTGCAATGAACCATCCCCCATCATCAAGACACCCTGTTGTAGGGTGATATTGAGGTTCATGCTGCGTTGCGCCAAAGGCAAGAGCGCTTGTGTGGTCTTGTTTGGAATGTTCCAAACATCCAGATGGTGAAACCTGGTCAATTTGCCCTGAATGCCACGCCACCACACGTCAGCGCTTGAACCAAAGCAGTAAAGCGCCACGGCATCGGCTTTGCTGCACGCTTTGCCCAGAGGTTTTTCCTCGGGTTGGCCGACTTCAATCCACAGTCGCACCCTGCCTGTGAAATCACGCAACCACACGTCGGGTTCATCAGGGTTTGACAATCCCGCTCCGAAAGCCAGTGTGCCATCACCCGCACAATCCGTTTTCAACTGGTGAGCATGCAAAGCCAGGGCGCACAGCCTGATCATCATGCGATCGTCGGTTTCGCTGGGGTGACGCGCCAGGGTGAAATCGTGGTTGGCGTAGTAGGCGTGGTCAATATCCGCAATGGCCAGGCTGGCTTTGAAAATGGTCGATTTGGTGGCCATGCCGGCTAGATTTAAACGCGTCGTGCCAGTTCGGCTGCCAGTCCCACATAACTTGCCGGCGTGAGTGCCAGCAGGCGCTGTTTTTCTGCCTCTGGCAAAGTCAATTTTGAAATAAATTCTTGCATTAACTCGCGTGTCATGGCATGGCCGCGGGTCAATTGCTTGAGTTGTTCGTAGGAATGGGGCACGCCATAACGACGCATCACCGTTTGTATGGGTTCAGCTAGAACTTCCCATGAAGCATCAAGATCAGCGGCGATGGCCTCTTCATTGAGCTTGAGTTTGCTCAAGCCAGTACCCAGCGATTGGTACGCCAATATCGCATAACCCAGTGCCACACCCATGTTGCGCAAGGCCGTGCTGTCGGTCAAATCACGCTGCCAGCGAGAAATAGGCAGTGTTTGTGACAAATGCCGCAGCATGGCGTTGGACAACCCCAGGTTACCTTCGGCATTTTCAAAATCAATGGGATTGACCTTGTGCGGCATGGTGCTAGAACCCACTTCACCGCTCTGCAATTCTTGTTTGAAGTAGCCCAAAGACACATAACCCCAGATATCACGGGCAAGGTCAATCAAAATGGTATTGGTGCGCGCAACAGCATCGAAAAGCTCGGCCATGTAGTCGTGCGGTTCAATCTGAATGCTGTAGGGCTGAAAGGCCAGTCCCAAACCCAAAGGCTCAGGCGTTTCAATCACTTTTCGGCTAAAAGCCTCCCAATCAAAGTCAGGCCAGGCTGCCAGATGTGCGTTGTAGTTGCCCACTGCCCCGTTCATTTTGGCCTTCAATGCCACGTTGGCCATTTTGTCTTGTGCTGCCAGTAGTCGAACCACCACATTGCCCATTTCCTTGCCCACCGTGGTAGGACTGGCCGTTTGACCGTGTGTTCTGCTGAGCATGGGTACACCGGCAAACGCATGTGCCATGTCACGCAGTTGGGCAATGACAGAATCGATCGTTGGCAGCAGAACCCCGTGAAGGGCACTTTTGAGCTGCAAGGCGTGGCTGGTGTTGTTTATATCTTCGCTCGTACATGCAAAGTGAACAAACTCTTGAACAGCGAGCAGCTCAGGGCGAGCCTCAAATTTAGACTTCAGCCAGTATTCAACCGCCTTGACATCGTGGTTGGTTGTTTTTTCAATGTCCTTGATGGCTTTGCCGTCGGGTTCAGCAAACTTTTTAACCAGGCCCAAGAGGTAGGTGCGGGCACCCGGCGACAAGGGCTTGAATTCTTTGAACCCACAATCGCTCAAGGCAATAAACCAGGCTACTTCGACTTGAACACGTCGATGCATGTAGCCTAGTTCGCTCATGATGGGGCGAATTTTGCTGAGTTTGGAGAAATAACGACCGTCAAGCGGTGAGAGGGCGCAAATGGAGGAATGAGTCATGCTGCGAATTGTAGGGTGGTCATCATGAACGGTTGCCCGTTGTGCTGTATTATTTGCTATTTAAAATATAGCTAACAACGTATGATGGACGTGCGTTAGAGGCCAAAAACATTACCAAAGTCGGTCCAGGGAACTTTGCTTGGCCAGCGCCAAAAGACGTTCAAAATTGTGATTGACTTTGACATCACGGTGCGGCAAACTGCCGACGATACGAAATTCTGGATGACTGGTTTCACGCAGAATGGGTTCGCCGATGAGCATGCCATGCCGGTTGATCAGCACGGCCACCTTGGGCATGGTGGTGTTTAAGCCACGCCGAACCACAACCGCAATTTCGTTGTTGGCCAGTTTGACAAAAGTGCCGGGCGAGTAAATGCCAACCGCTTTGATCAGGGCAGCGCCGGCTTCGTCCATTTGCCGGTTTTCATCAAAATAACACGACTGCATGGCAGATGTCTGTGAATCAGGAGGACGCGATGCACGCGGTGACAGTCTTGCCGCAAAAATGTCCGCACGTTGAATCAGGCGTGCTATTCGCTCGCCCGTCGCACGCTGCCCCAATGGCCCGGACAATGTGGATCTGTGCCCAACGACGGCATCTAGCCAATCTGAATTTTCGATCCCCAAATTCAACAAAATATCTCTGGAACGCTCGGGGTGGGAATGAATGGCCAGGATTTGCTCGGCATTGGGCGCTTCCATCTGCGATGCCAGGCGATCATGCAAATCAGTCATTCCAATATTCATGGTCAAAGAGGCATTGAGAAGCATTTGAATGTCTTCATCCGCCCATTTCAAGACATCTTGCGCGGCGACAACACAAACAACCCCCACCAGCATCGCATGGGTTGCGCTGTAGCGTCTCAGCTCGGTCGCTGCAAGGTGAATGAGGGCAAACAAAGTGCTGTCAGGGTTGAGCCTGACTTGTCGCAGGAGTTCGCCTTTTAATTTTTCCAGGCGTTGCAAAAATTCAGGTGACTGGACGTCTCGCAAAATGGAGTGTGCCTGGTCTTGCAAATCAAACCAGTTGACCTCCGTGGTGATTTCCTTGATCCGCAAACCATGATTGGTAATCGGTTCTACCGACGCTTCGGCGATTTTGCCCAGTTCGCGGTCTTGATAAACCATGCTGTGCAGCCGGCTCATGTAATCGCGATGATGGCTTTCAGAGTCAGTAATATCAATAAACAACTTGCCGCGCTGCATGACCATCGTGTCAAGCTGGAAACGACGTTCAATGGCATAACCTTTGGGTGCCAGCAGCGTACCATCCTCGGTTCTGAGGGAAAACGGCAGAGGCCAATTCAAACGAATAGTGTTGATGTCAATGGGAACCAAATTCATGATGGATGCGATGGATGTGTATCTCCAATAATAGCCAAGTCCCAAACTTGGGTTGAGTTGATGAAATTTATACAGACTGATAACATGGAGCTTAGGATATGGTCAGCAATAAGTTCCACATATTGAATATCCTTATGCCTGAAACCCCTTCTATTCCTGCATTGGACGGCTTGTTCGATGCGTCCTGGCTGGATGCCAAGCTGTGCGATGGTGATGCATTGCCAGAACGTCTGGCACAGATTGAGCGTCCCATGGTGTTTACCAATGGTGTTTTTGACGTTTTGCACCGGGGTCATGTCATGTATCTGGCGCAAGCTCGCACGCTGGGCAATAGCCTGTTGGTGGCCTTGAATACCGATGCTTCGGCACGCCGCTTGGGCAAAGGGGCTGATCGCCCCCTCAACAATGAAAATGACCGAGCTTGTGTGGTGGCAGCACTGTCCAGTTCAACTTGTGTCACCTGGTTTGATGAAGATACACCGCTGCAATTGTTAAGCCGTGTGCGCCCTGATATTTTTGTCAAAGGGGGCGATTACGACATCACCCAACTGGCTGAAACGCAGTTGGTGAAATCGTGGGGAGGATACGCTTTGGCGCTGCCATTTGTGACCGGCTACTCTACAACGGCACTGGTCAAAAAAATTCGTGACAAACGCTGAACCTATCAGGCACCCACTTTGGATTTGATCTCGCGCCAACCTTGCGCCAGAGGCTCAATGACTTGCGCCACTTCGTTCAAGGCAGCATCGTCATTGTGCAAATTGGCCTGGGTCAGGCGTAACAGACAATACTCATAGAGTTTGTCAAGGTTCTCAGCCAATGCACCACCCTGTTTGAGGTTTAACGCAGGCTTGAGGCCTTCATCAATGTAGCGGACAGCCTTCATGATGTTTTCACCCTTGACGACCATGTCGCGCTTGGCAAGGCCGATACGCGCAGCACCAATAGCTACCAATAAACCTTCAAAAAGCATATTGACCAATTGATGCGGACTCGCCATGGCAACACTTGTTTCTACACTAACTTGCCTGTAAGCCAAGGCAGAACGTGAACTGACTGAAGTAAACATCGCATTTCCCATTTGGTTTGATGATTGATTTATCGACATTTCAGGAAAAAACTCAAACGATTTTTGCCTACCCGTTTCAGTCTAGCCGGTTGATTTGTTCCATAAGGTCACTTGCTGGGCTACATACGTATTGAGTGCAGTGAGTTTAGACATTTGCACATCCAAAGCTGTGTATTGTTTGCGCAAACGGGTCTCGAATAATGTCACTCGATCATTGAGTTTTATTTGCTCTTTGGCATTTTTGTCCAATGAATTTTGGAGCGATGCAGCTTTGTTGGCCACCAAACCACCCGTAGCAGCCACCCCTTTGCCCAAGGTCGCAAATTTTAAGGCAAATCCGTTGGTGAGCGCGTTGCCATTGTCTGTTGTAAAAAGCTCTTGCAGCGTGGTTCCATTGTTGGCTGCTGTGGCTAATTTGGACGTATTGATGCTCAGCGACCCATCGAGCTGGCGCTCAAGACCAATGTCGGCCAAACGCTGCGATGTCGCCCCTTTACTGGTCGATCCGACCAAACTTCTCAACACGTTTTGCATGCCAGTCACCATGGAATCACCCTGAAACAAGCCGGCTTCCTTGGTCGTTGCATCGTACTTTGTCAAATCTTTCAACATTTTGTTCAGGGCGTTGAAAGCATCGACTAGGTCAGATATGTTTTTCACGGCAGGCTTGACATCTTCACTCACCACCATGCTGATCGGTGACTTGGTTTCTGTTACCAAACCATAGTTGGTGGTAGTGGTCGCCAACAACTCAATGGTGACTCCTGAAAAATTATTCGCCAGTGTGTTGGTAGCCGACGTGACGGCCAGACCGTTAATACGCGCTGCGGAATTCTGCCCATACTGCACAGGGCTGTCGGATTCTGCCATGCTTGTCGCTGCATCCTGCCCATACTGCACAGGGTTACCGGGTGCTGCCATGCCTGTTCCAGGACTGGTTTCTGTATCAAACACAAAGCTAGCCATGGTGGTATCGGCAGATTGAATACGAAAACCTGCTGCCGCACCTGTACTATTTGACTGTATCAACAAGTGATCATCAGTGCCGTCATTGAACACTGAAGCGGTCACACCCGCATTGGCTGAACTGATTTTGGTAGCGATGGATGCCAAGGTGTCAGTGTCCAAGATAGACACATTGACGGCTGCAGGGCCTGTTGTAAACGATGTTCCACCTGAATTCCAAGTGCCCAGTTGTATGCTGAGTGTGCCTGCGCCAGGTAGGGGATCCACAGGAATGGCGGAAGACGAAAGAGACTGCTTGGTTGCTTCTTTATCAAACACCAGACCAGCCATGGAGGTATCGGCAGATTGAATACGAAAACCCGCTGCTGTACCTGTGTTTTTGGACTGTATTAACAAACGTTCACTAGTGCCATCGTTAAACACTGAAGCATTCACACCCGCATTGGCATTACTGATTTTGGACGCGATGGCTGTCAGGGTGTCCGTTGCTTCGACATCTACACTGACGGCTGATGCGCTGCCTGCTGCGAATGTTCCATCTGAATTCCATGTGCCCAGTTGTATGTTGAGTGTGCCTACGCCAAGCAATTTGCCGGTTGCCATGGTGGCAGATGTAAGAGACTGCTTGGATGCCAATCGATCCACATCCAGACTGAACGCATTAGCGACTGCCGTTGCGCTGGCTGTGATGGTAGCAGCGCTGCTGTTGGAACTGGTAGAACTTCTAGCGCTCCAGGAGGAAACATTGGAAATGCGCGTGGCCACATCGGTCAGGGCTGCAAATTGTGCTTGAATTTTTGCAAACTCAGACACCTTCGCCTCGATGGAAGTTGCCTTGGTCTGCAGCGTTTCAAGTGGTTTTTTTTCCAGTGCAACTAACTGCGTCACGATGCTGTTGACATCGAGCCCACTGCCAATACCTACAGAGGTAATGCTAGCCATGATGGCCTCCTCATGAATTCAAAAGTTTGATTATGAAACTCAAACTGTCCCACTGAAACTCCAATAAAGCCTGCTTTTGAAGATAGTGTCAGCAATAAACAACGGCGACGGACAAAAAGTCCATCGCCGTATAGTCATCACCTTGATGTTGAAAACGATACTCTTCTGCCTTAACGCATGAGTGCGAGCACACCTTGCGGCAATTGGTTGGCTTGCGCCACCATGGCAGTACCTGCCTGCTGCAAAATCTGGGCGCGAGACAAATTGGCGGTTTCAGAGGCGAAGTCGGCATCTTGAATACGCGAACGTGCTGCACTCAGGTTTTCATTGCTGCTGGCCAAATTGGACATGGCAGATTCAAAGCGCGATTGCAAGGCACCAAATTGGGCTCTTTGGCCATCCACCGCAGCCAAGGCTGAATCGACAACTTTCAGTGCTCTGGTAGATCCCGTCACCGTTGAAATATCAATGCTGCTGACAGCATTCAAAGTGGATGTGCCTGATGCCGTCACCAAAGCAGAAGCCGAAGTACCAAAGGAAAAGCCACTGTCTGAATCAAATTCGATCGACCCCTGTGACAATACTACACCACCCGATGCTGCGGCAGTTGCGGCTGCACCGAATTGGTCGTCACCCGTTGTGTTTGTCGAAGCTACTGTACTTTGCGCATCATAGGCTGCCAATGTGACATCATTTCCGCCTGTATCAGAGCTATTCGTGATGTCAATATTAGCGCCAGCATCATTTGTCAGTACGATACCGTCAGATGCCGAGTTAAGTTTGGCAGTGATGCCAGTCTGTGAAGATACTTTATTGAACGCACTGACAGCCTCCTTTAACCCATCAGATGTATTGACTGCCGTCACATTAAATTTAATGTTGGATGCAGTGGTCGTGTCATCGCCTTTAACAGCTAACGAATAATTTCCAGTGGCCATCACATTGAACTCGGCCATGGTTCTAGCTGATGCAGTCACACCGGTAGAGCCAGCGTACGAATTGATTTTGTCAGCAGCAGTGGCAGCGGTGTCAGTGTCAACCAATGTGACTGTTTCGGTCTTTGCACCATTAATTTGAACAGCCCCCCCCAACACAGTCAGTGCGGCACCAGCCTCTACAAGTTTGGACTGCGCCAACTGAGCGCCATAGACACTGGTTCTGAAGCTGCTTGTCGTTGACGTGATGGTCTGGTGGGCGTTGGCACCAACCTGAAAGGTGGATGAACCCAGAGAACCATCGAGCAAATTGCGTCCATTGAACTGCGTCGATGTGGCAATGCGATCCAGTTCAGACAGGAGTTGCCCGGTTTCAGCTTGTAGAGACTTACGGTCATCGGCTGTATTGGTGTCATTGGCTGATTGAACTGCCAACTCACGAATACGTTGCAACATGGAACTTGCTGAATCCAACGCACCTTCTGCTGTTTGAGATAGCGAAATACCGTCGTTGGCATTGCGTGCAGCCTGAGTCAGACCTCGAATTTGCGAAGTCATACGGTTACTGATAGACAAGCCGGCGGCATCATCTTTGGCACTGTTAATGCGCAAACCTGACGACAAGCGTTGCATGGATGTGGACAGCGACGTCTGTGACGATGACAGATTGCGCTGTGCAGTCAACGATTGAATATTGCTGTTGATGGTGGAGGCCATTTTAATAACTCCTAAAAGTAACTTGCTAAATCCGGCTTTTACGCCGATCCAAACAGCCAACACAACTGCTGGCTACCATGACCAAAACGCCTTATCAACGTTGGCCGGACGACGAACCTTGAAATAAAGCCCGTTAAGTTTTATTTTCGGGTACTGGTGCAAAAACTTTAGCGTCTCTGTACTGTGAAATCAAAATAAACGGTAGCTTTTACAGGCTTTAACCCGACTATTGATCTTGCAGCAGTCACCAAAACAGTGATTTCAATGGATGGAAATAGGCTCGTTTTGTGGCGCTTATGCGGGCTATGCAAATCAATGATTTCTCCAGAATTCGCCCATCGTTACTGATTGTGATGGGCTGCCCCAAACGCAGGATTTTCAATCGGCTGCGACATCCATTCAACCGCTTCAGGAGTTTCGCCATGGCCTCAATTATTAACAGCAATATCAGTTCGCTTACCGCGCAAAGAAATTTATCGATGTCTCAGGCATCATTGTCAGTCTCGATGCAACGTTTGTCATCGGGTCTGCGCATTAACAGCGCCAAAGATGATGCTGCAGGCTTGTCCATTGCAGACCGTATGACGGCACAAATTCGTGGATCGATCCAAGCCACACGCAACGCCAACGACGGAATTTCATTGTCGCAAGTGGCCGAAGGCGCATTGAATTCTGCCAGCACCATGTTGCAACGCATTCGTGAACTGGCGGTTCAGTCGGCCAATGACACCAACACCGCTGCCGACAGAAAATCGTTGCAAGCAGAAACAGGACAATTGCTCACGGAGTTGGATCGCATTGGCACCAACACCCAATTCAACGGTCGCAATATTCTGGATGGTTCTTTAGGATCGGCCACTTTTCAGGTAGGTGCCAATGCCAATCAGACCATTACGGCCACCACCAGCAACTTTAGAACCAGTGTGTATGGCGCACAACTGGCACAGTCAGCCCTCGTCCCAGCCGTCCAAGGTACGCCCGCCGATCCAAACGCCGTTTCGTTGGGGGGAGACATAGTGGTCAACGGTCTAAAAACCCAAACGGTGACGCTGACAGCCAATGATACTGCGTCCACAGCGGTTGCCACCTTTAACGCCATCGCTGATGTCACTGGAGTCACTGCGGTGGCACGCAATTGGAGTGAGTTCAAGCCCGAAGCCAGCGGTCCCTACGCTCTGGCCGTGACCGGCAGCAGCACGACACACTCCAACATTACTTTTAATGTGCCAGCCACCGATACCTCTGCAGGTTTGGCTGAAGCAGTCAAAGCTTTTAACGATGTGTCTTCACAAACCGGGATTACAGCCAAACTCAACAGCACCTCAAACGGGCTTATTTTGTACAACGATGCAGGTGATGACATCAAGATAACCAACAATTCACTCGCGAACCCCATCAGTTTGGCGGCTTACGATGCTAGAGCGTCGTCTGATAGTGGGGTGGACACGTTTGATGTAGCAGCAGCAGGGATACCTCCTGGGGCTGATGTGATTTCACGAGGTACGATTGAATTTAATTCAGATAAAGGATTTTCATTCGGTGCTGATTCGACTTCTTCTCTGGCCGTGCTGCCACCCTACACATCCACGTTGAATGCGGTCAGCAGCATCGATATTTCAACCGCCAGTGGATCGACTCGTACCTTGAAAATTGTCGATTCCGCAATCAATGCTGTTGACGGTCAGCGTGCCAGCTTTGGTGCCTTGCAATCGCGTTTTGAATCAAGCATTGCCAACCTTCAAGTCAACACTGAAAACATCAGTGCTGCGCGTTCACGCATTCAGGACGCAGATTTTGCGATGGAAACATCCAACTTGTCACGCGCCCAAATTCTGCAACAAGCGGGTACCGCGATGGTGGCGCAAGCCAACCAATTGCCACAAGGTGTGATGGCACTGCTCAAGTAGAGCAACAGATGAGGCAAGATTTTTGATACGTTAGTGGATGTAACGACGGGTTTGCAGGGTGGATGCCTGCAAACCCGTTTTTTTTTGATTCCTGCGCTTGATGCTTCGTCACTCAACAAAGCATGACCTGGTTATCAACTGATTTTTAAAATTTTTAAAATCAATCAGTTCATCGACCATCGATCATTCACCATGAGCGCATATATGCCCACTCCCTCATCATTGCCCATAGCCATCACCCAGGGAGATGCTGCTGGCATCGGCCCTGAAATTATTGTCAAGGCTTTTTGTGACCATTCGGACGTGATGCGCGGCTGTTTTGTGGCGGGCGATGTGGCGACTTTGCGGCGAGCAACGGGCATCGTCTCTGGTGCGTCCTTACCGCTTCCGGTGGCAGAACTTGCGCATCTCTCAACAGTCTGGACATGCCCACCGCGCTGTGTACCTGTGTGGCAAGTTCAATCATCAGCCACAGCTTATGTAAACGTGCCCGCGCCTTTGGGGTGTCTAAGCGCCCATGCCGGCCGTTTTGCAGGTGATTGTGTGGTGTGGGCTACCCAGGCTGCGCTGCAGGGCGAGGTCGCCGCCATCGTCACTGCACCCTTGAATAAAGCTGCGCTGGCACTGGCAGGCGAACCCTATTGTGCTTTTCACGGGCACACCGAGCTGTTGCAAGCATTGGCTGCTGCCCACCTGAAACTTCCCGTTTCACAATTGCCTGTGCGAATGATGCTGGTCAATGATGAATTGCGCGTGGTGTTGCTCAGCATTCATCTGTCTTTGCATGAAGCATTGGCATCCGTTACTTTTGACAATCTGCTGCAAACGATTCTCATCACCCACCAGTCCTTGCGAGCACTTATTGGCCATGATCCCCGCATTGGTGTGGCCGGATTAAACCCCCATGCTGGCGAAAACGGCTTGTTTGGGTCAGAAGAAACTGACATCATCGCCCCTGCCATTGAAGCTGCCCGCCAACGTGGTGTGCGAGTCAGCGGCCCTTTCGCACCAGATACTGTTTTCATGCGTGCCCGCTCAAAAAATTCAAACCCTGGCGAATTTGATGTCGTGCTGGCCATGTACCACGATCAAGGACTGATTCCGATCAAGTACCTCGGTGTTGAAAAGGGCGTAAACATGACCTTGGGTTTGCCACTTGTGCGCACCAGCCCTGATCATGGCACCGCATTTGATATTGCCGGCACCGGATTGGCCGATGCCTCCAGCCTTGTTGAAGCCATTCGTATGGCACGAGTATTTTCCAATATGAGCCTGCAAAGGAACTGATTCAGCCCAAATGACACTGCAGTGCATCAGTAAAATCTCCACGTGCTTCAACAAAGAACCCTTAAATCCTTGACACGCGCCGTGAGCGTTGGCCTGCACAGTGGACAGCGGGTTGAAATGACCTTGCGACCGGCGCAGCCTGATACTGGCATTGTGTTTCGTCGTGTCGATTTGCCCGATCCTGTGGATATTGCAGTCTCTGCCTTGGCCGTGACTGATACGCGCATGGCATCTACCCTTTCCAAAGGCAACGTCAAGGTTCATACGGTAGAGCACCTGATGTCTGCCTGTGCTGGTTTAGGAATCGATAACCTGTATGTTGATGTCACCGCACAAGAATTGCCCATTCTGGATGGCTCGGCAGCCTCGTTTGTGTTTTTGTTGCAAAGCGCAGGCATTGAACTTCAAAATGCACCGCGTCGTTTTGTCAGGTTGCTTGAACCTGTGGAGGTGCATCAGGGTCAGGGTGATTCTGAAAAATGGGCACGCCTGTCGCCCTACCACGGCTACAGGCTCAGCTTTGAAATTGATTTCAGTCATCCCGCCGTGGACTTGACGGGGCAGCGAGTGTCGTTTGACATGAGTACCGGCTCGTATTCCAAAGACATTGCCCGCGCCCGCACGTTTGGGTTTACCAAAGATGTGGAATTGATGCGCGCCAATGGTTTGGCGTTGGGGGGCGGCATGGACAATGCCATTGTGATGGATGACTATAAAGTGCTCAATGCGGGTGGTCTGCGTTATAACGATGAGTTCGTCAAGCACAAAATTCTCGATGCCATGGGCGATTTGTATTTGTTGGGCAAGCCTTTGTTGGCTGACTACAGTGCCTTTCGCTCAGGCCATGCGCTCAACAACCTGTTGCTGCGCGAACTACTGGAACGCCAAAATGCTTGGGACGTGGTGACTTTCGATGATGAAAGACTCGCACCTGCCGGCTTTGCGTCATTGGCACGGGCTTGGTAGAAGGCATTCAAGTGGGTGGCTTGAGAAACGTGAGCTGCTCACAGTGGCTGACAACAAAATGATATAAATTTCATAGCTAACTACGCAAGAGGGACGGGCGTTACAGGCTATTTTGGTGTGCATCTGAGTGACTTGATGGCAGGTTCATTGCACACTGATTCACATGTCTATCTGGGCTGGGTGATGAGCGACTCTTGCAATTTGGCTGCCAGTTGAGCCAGTGCCAACGCAGCAGGGCAGCCGGGCATGGACTGAATGAGCAACTGGCGTTTCATGATGGCCTGGCGCACCGACAAGTCTGATGGAATGTCGCCCATGTGAACCAATCGCACTTTTTCACCGGGTTTGGAGACCACAAACCGGTCTAACACCTGTTGCAACTGTGTGGTGATGGCACGACCATCTCCCATGCGGTTGGTTTGGTTAATCACCATGCGAATGACGCGGCGCTGTTGCTCACCCACCAAAACCTTGATGGTGGCGTAAGCGTCGGTCAAAGACGTAGGCTCTGGGGTGGCCACCACAATGACCTCAGAGGCCAGCGAGACTGCAAACAACACCACATCAGAAATGCCGGCACCTGTGTCAAGCAACACAATGTCGTAGAGGGGAAGCAAACTTGAAATAATGTGCAGAAAATCTTCACGCACATTGGGGGTCAAACGCGAGTATTCAACCATGCCCGAACCTGCCAGCAATACCGAAAAACCACCCGGGGCGCGAACAATGGCTTCTTCGAGCTTGGCTTTGCCGGTAAAGACATCGTGCAAGGTAATTTTGGGGTAAAGGTTCAGCACGACATCAAGATTGGCCAGCCCCAAATCAGCATCAAGCACCAGGATTTTTTGGCCGCGTTTGGCCAAAGATGCTGCTAAATTGGCAGAGACAAAGGTTTTGCCCACGCCACCCTTGCCGCTAGTAACAGCAACCACCTTGCCCAAGGGTTTAAGGGGGACGACAGGCACGGCAGGTGATCGTGGCGAGGAAGTCAGGATGTCGCTCATTTAATTTACTCTTGTTATTGCGCTACCTGATAACGTGCTTGAAGAATCTGTTGACATGCTGTTTAACCAAACAGGATCACCCAACGCGAGTGTTCCAAACAATAAACTTTTTTCTTCAGCACTGACTGACAACAGGGGTTGATGTTCAATGCAAACACGATTGCGGCCTTCAGACTTGGCGCGGTACAACTCAACATCTGCACGGGCCAACCAAAGCTCGGGTGTTGATCGAACCCAGCGTGGTGCAAAAGCACCTCCAATGCTGATGGTGGTTTTCAGCATGTCGCCACCGCCTAGTGTGATGCTCATGGTTGCAATGGACTCTCGGATACGTTCGGCGACTTGCTGGCCATAATGTCCCTGGCAACTTGGCAAAATGATGACAAACTCTTCGCCGCCAAAACGTGCCACAGCATCCATGGGGCGCACACATTTGGAAAGGGTGTGGGCGACCTCACGCAACACCACATCGCCCACAGGGTGACCATAAGTGTCATTGACGGACTTGAAACGGTCAATGTCAAGCATGAGCAAAAGGGAAGGCTCACCGGATCGGGTGATCGATTCAATTTCGCGGGACAATGTATCTTGAAAACAGCGACGATTGGCCAAGCCTGTCAAGGGGTCTTTCAAGGACAACTCGCACAACCCGTCAATGACCGACTGAAGGTAAACGTCGGGAGTTTCAGACGCTGAAGGTAGTGTACAAGTGCCATGCTTGAGCAACGCCAGCGCGTCATCAAGGCGCAATTGGTGTAAATCAATCATTGGGGGCAGTGTGATAGCGACCGTGGAGAAATTTGATTCAATGAGTCTAACAGGTTCATTTTGAAAATGATGCTGCAATCAAATGGGCATTTTGCTGTCTTCTACCTGTCTATGATCACGCCATGAATGACTTGTTATTAAATCAGTTTGAGAGAATGGGGCGTTGGGTGTTGTACTTTTGTGTGTGTTGGCCCGGGTGGGTTATTGCTGACACCTATTTTGCGTGGGCTACCCGTGTGAGCGATGGCGACACGCTTTGGGTGCGCCAGGATAATTCGCAAAGCACTCGCAAGCTGCGCCTTCTGGACATGGATGCCCCTGAGTTGTGTCAATCAGGTGGCGTGGTCTCAAGAGAGGCTTTGCGGCAATGGGTGCAGGGTCGTCGATTGCGTGTGACCGTTAAATTTCAGGACATTTATGGTCGTGATTTAGCTCAGGTTTATGCGGATGGGCAAAACGTGAATGCCCGAATGGTGCAACAGGGGCAGGCATGGGCCGGCCGTTGGCACGGCAAAATTGGCGCGTATGCGGTGCAAGAAACACAAGCCAGAGCAAAAAGGCTGGGTGTTTTTGCGCAGCCCAACCCTGAATTGCCCAGCGACTTTCGCAAACGCCATGGCAGTTGTTTTTTTGGACGATAAACCAGATTGCTGATCGTTCGCCCATTTCAAAAAACGAAAAGTTTTCTACGTCAAAAATTGTACCAAATTCGGTTATAACGCGCTCTGGTACTGCATTGTTTGCTACGTTTTTTGAAATTTTTTAGATAGAAAAATTATTATTAACCATATCCTATATCCTATATCCTAAATCCTAGATCCTAACTGTCAAGTGGCTCAAGTTTGACGATGACCAAAGACAAGTTATCACCGCTGCCTTTGGCCCTGTCTCTTGCTTTCTGGATCAAAAATTCAGTGGCTTCGCGTGCTGACAAGGTATTGAGCACCGAACCTAGCTCCTGGTTGTTAAAGTAGTGCCACACGCCGTCGCTACATGCTAACAAGCTGTCTCCGGCGCATAAATGTTGAATGAAGTGGGTGTCCATGGGAGGGGGCTTGTCAGTGCCCAGGCAACCCATCAAAATATTTGATTTGGGGTGAAAGTTGGCTTCTTCCTCGGTAATTTCACCGCGGTTGATCAGTAACTGCACGTAAGAATGATCCATGGTGCGTTTGACCAACTTGGTTCCATGAAAGTGATAAATGCGAGAGTCACCGGCATGAACCCAATAGCAATCTCCACCAGGATTGATTAAAAACGCCACCAGCGTACTGTGAGGTTCTTGCTCTGCTGAGATAGCTGTGAGTTTGATCACAGTGTGGGCATCTTCAAGCAGTTGTTTGAGCATGGCCAAAGGGTCATCTGTTTCAGGTGCATAACGTTCAAACAACTGCTGTGCTGTCAGCATAACTTGGTCTGATGCCTTGCGTCCGCCACTGCGTCCGCCCATGCCATCTGCCAAAACTGCCATGACGCAACCCTTGCAGCGCGTGTGACTCAGCACGACCACCTGATCTTGCTGATAGTCACGATCACCCTTGTGAAGACCCGTCGAAGCGGTGAGTCGGTAGCCTTTGGCAATCATCCAGTTACCATAATTTCCACCAAGGATTTTGACTTGGTCTGATGTCATTGCCCTGTTTATCAGAGTAGTTTTTTTCCAGGACGCGCTGTGTGTCGTCGCGCAGTTGGATCATGCCCAGTGCGTTGTAGGAACTGACCATAATTTTCAACGCTTCGGCCAATGCTGGAGCGCCCTGGTAGTCAACAATGACCGTTTGCGCCCTGTTGACGGCTGCCAGGTATGCACCGCGCTGATAGTAGTAGCGTGCCACATGAACTTCTGACTGGGCCAGCAAGTTGACGATGTAGTGCATGCGCTGGGCTGCATCAGAGGCGTAGCGGGAGTCAGGAAAACGACTGACCAGTTCTTTGAGTGCCTCGTAAGAATCTTTGGCAGATTTTTGATCGCGCTCCGATAAATCCTGGCGGGTAATGCCAGAAAACAAGCCTAAATCGTCGTTGAAGTTGACAATGCCTTTGAGGTAGAGCGCGTAGTCAAGTACAGGGCTGGCGGGATGCAATTTCATGAACCGATCAAGGGTGGCAACGGCAAGAATGGGTTCGCTGGCTTTGTAATGTGCGTAAGCTTTGTCCAGTTGAGCTTGTTGCGCCAGTGGCGTGCCTGCTGCACGGCCATCAAGTTTTTCAAGCAGGGGGATGGCTTTGTCGTAGGCACCGGCGTTCAACTCCTCCTTGGCTTCAGCGTAAATCTGATTGGGTGTCATGTGCGCCGTGGGGTCTTTGGGTGCAGAGGAACACGCGCTCAACAACAACACACTAGAAAACAGGATGCAAACGTGGGCAATGGATAATTTGGCACTTATCATGCAGGGTAACTTCCTTGAAAAATTCTGGGCAAATTATATCGGGCACATCCGAATTTGACGATCCATTCCACTTGCTTGGGACTGGTACTGACACGCAAAAGCGCACCTTGGTGTTACAGGCAGTGCATCACGGGTGGCGGCTTGACCATGTTTTGGTGGGGTTAGTTCCAGAGTTTTCACGCAATTACTTGCAGCAATTGATGGAATCGGGTGCAGTATGCCTGAATGGTAAACCCTTTTCCAAGGCAGCCTACAGGGTCAAAATGTCTGACCAAATCTGTATTGAATTGCGACCCACACCACAAACGCAAGCCTTCAAGGCCGAGCAGTTGGCACTGGATGTAGTTTATGCAGACGACCATTTGCTGGTCATTAACAAACCCGCCGGACTGGTGGTGCATCCGGCACCAGGACACTGGAGCGGCACTTTGATGAATGCCTTGCTGGGGTTGGATGACCATGCTTTTGCCTTGCCTAGGGCGGGCATTGTGCATCGTCTTGACAAAGACACCAGCGGCTTGATGGTGGTGGCACGCCAACGCAGTGTGATGGATGCACTGGTGCAAGCGATGGCTGCCAGGGAAGTGAAACGCCAGTACGTAGCACTGGCTCATGGAGTATGGCACGGGCCAGTGCAGCGTGTGATTGATGCCCCCATTGGCCGTGACCCAGTCCATCGTTTGCGTATGGCAGTGCTTGACGAAGCGCGCCATGCGGCCAAAGCGGCCAGAACCGATATTTTGCATTTGCAAAGCAGTGACAATGGTTGCATGGTGCAATGCACTTTGCATACAGGCAGAACGCATCAAATACGCGTTCATCTGGCCAGCATTAAGCACCCGCTGGTGGGTGATACTTTGTACGGTGGGCATTTGACAGCAGGGATGCATCGACAAGCACTGCATGCATATCGGTTAGCTTTTGTGCATCCTGTGAGTCAACAAGGCATGGTGTTTCGGGCTGATTTGCCGTCAGATATGGTTGGTGCTTTGGATGATTGGAGGCTCAATTACAATGTTAATCAGATTTGATTGCGTCAGTCCCACGTGTTTTTGAACGGTTTTTTGCGCTACCATGCACAGCTTCCTGGCGCAATTGTCTGATTTTTACCCAACACCCTGCGGTGTTTTTTTGGAAACTCAGTTCTCTGTAAAAATCCTGGATAACAGAAACTGGAGCCAGTCTCTGGATGATTTGGGATGGGTCTCGTTGACTCTATGGCCTGCGATGGAGTCAGTGCCTAGATCGTCTGATATTTCGGGTGTATTGCCCGCAGATGATGGCATGGTCACGCCATCAGTGACAGTTGTGAGCACATCAATATGAAGAACAAAGAACACAACCCTATGCAAAAAATAAGTTTTGATGACGTGGTATCGGGTCGTTTTGACACCGATGTTTTGCCTGTTGAGGCTGAGTTTAAAAGGGTGTTGGCTCCAGAGTCGGACTCGCCTAAGTTGCACAAGGTGTTGGCGCAGGCGGGAGTGGGTTCGAGATTGAATGTGGAGCAACTTATTGCACAAGGGCGCATCTCAGTCAATGATGAGCCTGCTCATATTGGCCAACGTATCCAGTTGGGTGACCACGTCAAAGTTAACGGCAAACCTGTGCAAATCAGGATTGCACCTCTTGCCACGCGTGTGATTGCCTACCACAAGCCTGCGGGTGAAATCGTGACGCATGATGATCCGCGCAATCGCCCCACGGTTTTTCGCAAATTACCCAGGTTATCTCAAGGCAAGTGGCAGGCTGTGGGACGACTCGATTTGAATACAGAGGGTTTGCTTTTGTTCAGTAATTCAGGTGAATTAACCAATCGTCTGACACACCCCCGTTTTGGTTTGGAGCGCGAGTATGCGGTGCGCGTACTGGGTGCTCTAAGTTCAGATGAAAAAAAGCGTTTACTGGAGGGTGTGAAGCTCCATGATGGCATGGCGCAGTTTGGTTCGATTGAAGAAGGGGGCGGCGAAGGCGCTAACTGCTGGTATAAAGTCACGATTGCCGAGGGGCGCAACCGCGAAGTTCGACGCATGTTTGAGTCCATCGGTCATGCCGTCAGTCGCCTCATTCGCATTCGCTATGGTGCCATGGTTTTGCCTCGAGGGCTGAAGCGGGGTGACTGGATGGAGCTAGATGATCGTGATATTTCATTGTTGACGCAAGCCGCAGGCGCAGAACGTTCGCATCGACCTTCTGCAAAGGTGACTGACCATCATGTGGATGGACGAAGGGCGCGATCACCGGTTGCTGTACAGCGTGGGCGTGGTGATGCCGGTAGAAGTGAAGGCGAAAACAAGTCCAAGTCTAAGTTCAAGTCCAAGTTGGCACGTAAGCCCGCGCCCAAAGGCCAGCCTGACCCTCTTAAAACTTCGTTGGGGTATATTGGTGCTGACAGTTATGTGCAACGAAGGCAAGAAACGCAAAGCCGGCGCAGTGCTTCAGGGTATTTTGATGCACGCCGACCAAATCGTTAATCATGGTTTAATGTTTTAACCCGTCATGGTTAAGATCAAAGGTAACCGTTTAGACCTCATGTCAAATGCCGTCATTCCCGCGAAGGCGGGAATTCAGTGCATGTTGGTTTACCAGGGTACAAAGGCAGTCTGGATTCCCGCCTTCGCGGGAATGACGATGGTGGGGTCTAAACGGTTACGATCAAAGACTTGTTTTTTTATTAACTTCTGGGGAATTTGCAATGATCGAACGTACCTTATCCATTATCAAACCTGATGCCGTGGCCAAGAATGTCATTGGTCAGATTTATACCCGTTTTGAAGCGGCTGGCTTGAGAATTGTGGCCGCCAAAATGACCCATTTGTCTGTCTTGGAAGCACAATCTTTTTACGCTGTGCATCGGGATCGTCCGTTCTTCGAGGATGTGGTGGACTTTATGACATCCGGTCCCATCATGATTCAGGTGCTGGAAGGTGAAAATGCCATTTTGAGAAACCGTGAGTTAATGGGAGCAACAGATCCCCAAAAAGCCGCTCAGGGAACCATCCGTGCTGATTTTGCACAAACCATTGATGCCAACGCCGTTCATGGTTCGGATGCGCCTGAAACTGCTGCTGTCGAAATAGCATTTTTCTTTCCCTCCATGGCCATTTATTCACGTTAACTTTCACGTTAACTTTCACGTTGATTTGTGCCATGAAGGTCAATTTGCTCGACTTTGATCTTGAAAATTTAGCCGCGTATTGTCAAACGTTGGGTGAAAAACGATTTCGTGCCACACAACTATTTCGCTGGATTCATCAAGCAGGTGCATGTGATTTTGACGGCATGACCGATCTGGCCAAGTCTTTTCGTGACAAACTCAAAACCCAGGCATGTATCTGTCCGCCCAACGTAATTTCACGGAAAAGTTCTGCAGACGGCACCATCAAGTGGCTGTTTGATGTGGGCAACGGGGATGCTATTGAAACTGTCTTTATTGCAGAAGCTGATCGTGGCACCTTGTGTGTGTCATCGCAGGCGGGGTGTCCCATGGGGTGCTTGTTTTGCGCCACCGGCCATCAGGGATTCAGTCGCAATCTGAAAACCAGCGAAATCGTGGCACAGCTTTGGTGTGCCGAGCATGACTTGCGTCAGCACATTCATACCCGTGAGCGTGTGATTACCAACGTGGTCATGATGGGAATGGGCGAGCCACTGCAGAACTACCGTGAATTACTGCCTGCGCTGCGGGTCATGCTCGATGACCACGCTTACGGTTTGTCGCGCCGCCGTGTCACGGTATCAACGTCAGGCGTGTTGCCCAAGATGGATGCTCTGGGTCGTGATTGTCCGGTAGCCTTGGCGGTATCTTTGCATGCGCCCAACGACACACTGCGTAGCCATTTGATGCCGCTGAACCTCAAATATCCCTTGGCGGATTTGTTGAGTGCTTGTTTGCGATACCTAGAACATGCGCCCAGAGATTTTGTCACCTTTGAATACTGCATGCTCGATGGTGTCAATGACCAAGACAAAGATGCTCACGAACTTGTAGCATTGATTCGGGCGCAAGGCCATCCTGGTGCCTGGTGCAAATTTAATTTGATTCCCTTTAACTCGTTTGCTGCATCCAATTTACGCGGATCGAGTGTCGAACGCATCAAAGCCTTTGCCAGCATACTGAATAATGCGGGCTTGATCACCACCATTCGTAAAACACGTGGTGGCGATATTTCTGCAGCTTGTGGTTTATTGGCTGGCGATGTTCAGGACAGAACACGAGTCAAGCTGCGTATGGCCCGTCGACAGGTGCTGGATCAGGAGGCATGATGGTCATCAATACCAAAAATGGCGTGATTTTTTGTCGTAGCCTGGTGCTGTGGCTGATGGTGTTGCTGGCCGTTCCAGGTATCGTAGGCTGTGCTGGTTCGATGCCGGCGCATGAGATGAGCGATCAAGAGGGTGACATCAAGACGGACTCAGACGAGAGCGTTGTGCGAAAGCGTGCGCGTATCCGGCTCGAATTGGCAGTGGCCTACTTTCAGCAGGGCAAAACCACCATTGCACTCGATGAACTCAAGCAGGCATTGGCCGTTGATCCCAATTTTTCAGATGCCCACAATTTACGTGGACTGATTTACATGCGACTCAATGAATATACAGTCGCAAAAGAGAGCTTTTACAAGGCACTTGAGCTGCGACCTGGTGATGCCAACGTTGTGCACAATCTGGGTTGGCTGGCGTGTCAGCAGGCTTCGTATGCGCAAGCCTTCAAATTTTTTTCCCAGGCTTTAGCTAATCCTCAGTATGCCGATCGCGCCAAGACCTGGATGACCCAGGGACTGTGTCAAGTCCGTTCTGGCGCTCTCAAAGCTGCAGAGACCAGTTTATTGAGGGCTTATGAGTACGATGCCGCCAATCCTGTGACGGGCTATAACTTGGCACACGTGTTGTTTTTAAAGAAAGATAATGTACGTGCCCAGTTTTACATACGGCGTTTGAACAACAGCGAGTGGGCCAATGCAGAGTCTCTTTGGCTAGGTATCAAAATTGAACGGCGCATGGCCAACACAGAGGCCATGTTGCAGTTGGCAGCACAGTTGGAAAAAAGGTTTTCACAATCGCCCCAGACTGCCGCTTACCGGCGTGGAGCGTGGAATGAGTGATTCATCCGGACAGATAGACCACGATCCGTCACGAATACACAAAGCCGATCCCGTGGTGAACGTAGGTACAGAGCTTCGTGAGGCACGCGAGCGCCAGGGATTTCATATTGCAGATATGGCGAGCTTGTTGAAAGTTTCCCAAGCCAGGATCAAAGCACTCGAAGAGGGGCATTTTGAACAGTTGCCCGATGTGGTGTTTGCGCGTGCATTGGCTTACAGTATGTGCAGGGTTTTGAAAATGGATGCAACGGCCATTTTGTCTCACTTGCCACAACAAGAAACACAGCACATCCACATCGATTCTTCCCAACTGAATACGCCATTTCGTTCAGGCAGTCCCACCCTGCTTCGTAGTTTGAAAGTCTATTTGACGCAACCCTTTGGGGTAGGTGTGTTGCTGCTTATGCTGGGTATCGCTATCGTGCTTTGGATTCCCACGCCACCACGCGTCGTTTCTACAAAGGCCATGGAATATGGCACTGCAAAACAAGTGGAAGGTGCTGACGCTGACGCTGATGCCGTTGCCCCTTTCGTACCATTGGCGGATTCAACTGTTTTGACAACGCCTTCTGCTCCGTCACAACCATCTTCCACGCCTGTTGCTGCGCCAGATGAGATAAGTTCTACCTTGCCTGATGCTGCTACGTCTGTGTTGTTGCTTGAGGCCACCGATGATTCATGGGTTTCAGTCACAGATGCTACAGGCAGCTCATTGTTGCGCCGAATACTCCATGCGGGTGAGACCATTCCAGTGTCGGGGACATTGCCTTTGTCTGTGGTATTGGGCAAGGCAGATGTTGTGATGGTGACAGTTCGCGGCAAGAGGCTTGATACTTTGGCGCATACCAATAAACAAGTGGCACGATTTGAGGTGGAATGATGAAGGTCGATCAGGCAACGCAGACTGTAGGTGCATCCCGCCAGTCAAGGCAAACCATCATTGTGTGGGCAGGGCATTCAGTGACAATGGGCGGGTCTGCACCTGTTCGCATTCAGTCCATGACCAACACCGACACTACCGACGTGATGGCAACGGCGATGCAAGTCAGGGAACTGGCCATCGCTGGCTCTGAACTGGTGCGAATCACGGTCAATACGCCTTTGGCTGCGCAGGCCGTGATGCCTATTCGTGAGCAACTGGACAGTTGGGGCGTGACAGTTCCCTTGATTGGGGATTTTCATTACAACGGACACACGTTGTTAACTGACTTTCCTGAGTGTGCCCAGGCCTTGTCCAAATACCGCATCAACCCCGGCAATGTGGGCAAAGGGGATAAGCATGATCGACAATTTGGGTTGATGATTGAAACTGCGCTGCATTGGAACAAACCAGTGCGCATTGGCGTGAATTGGGGCAGTCTTGATCAGGAATTGCTCTCTCACCTGATGGATCAAAACTGTCGTCGAACACAACCCTGGTCTGTCAAACAGGTGATGCTGGAGGCCGTGATGATATCGGCTCTTCACTCGGCACAACAAGCCTGCACAATAGGCATGCATCCGGATAACATCATTTTGTCGTGCAAACTCAGCGGTGTGCAAAATTTGATTGCGGTGTATCGTGAATTGGCCAAGCGATCCGATTATGTTTTGCATTTGGGCTTAACCGAAGCCGGCATGGGTATTCAGGGCACGGTCGCATCGACTGCTGCTTTGTCAATTTTGTTGCAAGAGGGCATTGGTGACACCATTCGTGTTTCACTGACACCCCAACCGGGTGAATCTCGCACGCAAGAGGTGGTGGTTGCTTCCGAGATTTTGCAAGCGCTTGGGCTTCGCACTTTTATGCCCAAGGTAACAGCCTGCCCCGGGTGCGGACGTACCACCAGCGCCACGTTTCAGGAATTGACACTTCACATTCAAAACTTCTTGCGTCACCAGATGCCCGTGTGGCGCAGCCAGTACCCGGGGGTTGAAACTTTGAAAGTCGCTGTGATGGGCTGCATTGTGAATGGCCCGGGCGAGAGTCGTCACGCAGACATTGGCATCAGTTTGCCTGGCACGGGTGAAACACCCGCAGCACCGGTATTTATTGACGGTGAAAAACGCATGACCCTGCGCGGGGATGCCATTGCCAGTGAATTTCAAACCATTGTGCAAGACTATGTTGAAAAGCGATTTGGTGCATCAGCGCACCGTGATGTTTCAATCCACGTCCCCGAAGGGGCGAATTTGACAGAGATTACATCTCTCCCAAATGAATTCTTTCCCCCTGAAGGGGATGTTTCAAACCACAGTTAATTTTAGATAAAAAGGTAAAGGGATGACAGGTCAGATGAGCAAGACAGAGCGTGTGTTAGCGGTCAAAGGCATGAACGATGTTTTGCCGCCAGAGTCGGCCCTGGTCGAGTGGTTGGAGTCTTGTGCATGCGCCTTGTTTGCACGTTACGCCTACCGCAATATTCGCACCCCCATTGTGGAGCGTACCCCTTTGTTCGTTCGCGGCCTGGGTGAAGTGACGGACATTGTTGAAAAGGAAATGTACAGTTTTGAAGATCACCTCAATGGTGATTCTTTGACACTGCGCCCCGAGGCCACAGCAGGGGTCGTTCGTGCAGCACTAGAGCACAACTTGCTGTATGACGGTGGCAAACGTTTGTATTACATGGGGCCTATGTTTCGCCACGAGCGTCCCCAAAAAGGGCGATACCGACAGTTTGACCAAATGGGTGTGGAAGCACTCGGGTTCGATGGTGCTGAAATAGATGCTGAATTGATTTTGATGGCATTGCACCTGTGGCGTGACATTGGCCTCGCTGATATTCGTCTTGAACTCAACAGCCTGGGGCAACCCGATGAACGCCTGGTGCATCGGGTTGCCTTGATTGCCTGGTTTGAACGGCACAATCACATCCTTGATGAAGATGCACGAAGACGTCTCTACACCAACCCCTTGCGCATTCTTGACAGCAAAAACCCCAACCTGCAAACCATGATTGAAGCTGCCCCGCGGCTCATTGACTTTCTGGGGCAGGCCTCGATGGCGCATCTTGAAAACCTGAAAGCCATTTTGGATGCCAACAACGTGGCCTACACCTTGAATCCTCGCCTGGTGCGGGGCATGGATTACTACAACCTGACCGTTTTTGAGTTTGTGACTGACAAGTTGGGCGCGCAAGGCACGGTGTGTGCAGGGGGGCGCTACGATGGTTTGTTTTTGCAACTCGGTGGAAAACCAACGCCGGCGGTAGGCTGGGCTTTGGGCGTGGATCGGGTTTTGGAATTGCTGAAAACCCACGCTGCGCCAGTCTTGAAAACAGCACTTGATGCTTACGCCATCGTGGGCGATATGGCCTCATTGCCCAGGGTGATGTCAGTGCTGCAAACTTTGCGCGGGCTGGGTGTTCGGGTGCAGATGCACAGCAGCCAGGGGCAGGTACTTTCTGGCATCAAGAGTCAATTCAAGCGCGCTGATGCCAGTGGTGCTCACTATGCGCTGGTTTTTGGCACGAATGAACTGTCAGCCAACCAGGTGACGATCAAGCCTTTGCGTGAGGCTGATGCCACTCAAATCACCCGTTCCCTAGACGATGTGGCCAACTGGGCGGCTACTCTACAATCCGATGCTTCCCCAGATTGACTTGGTTTTTGGTCAAATCAATCCTTAATCTATAGCACACTACGCAGTGTTCACGCCACTTTTCAAACATTTTGGCCATTTTTTGCGTCCACATCATACGGGTGATAGTCCATGGCAAATCAGTTAGACCTCGAAGAACAAGAACAACTTGACCAACTCAAACATTTTTGGAAACAGTACGGCAATGCCATCACCTGGGTGTTGATTGTTGTTCTAGGGGCTTATGCCAGTTGGAACACTTACCAGTATTGGCAACGTCGTCAATCCTCTCAAGCCGCAGCGTTGTTCGACGAGTTTGAACGCACACTGCTTTCAGCCGATACAGTCAAAACTGACCGCGTGTTTACAAACATGAAAGACCGATTTGGTTCGACTGCTTATGCACAGCAGGCAGGTTTGCTGATGGCCAAACAGTACGCCGATGCAAATAAATTGGATAACGCCCGATCCGCGCTCACCTGGGTGGCTGAGCATTCTTCTGACGACGGTTATCAGGCTGTGGCACGACTCAGATTGAGTGCCATTTTGGCGGAGGGCAAAAATTATGAGGGCGCATTGGCGCAACTCGCAGGCTCATTTCCCGACAGCTTTCAGGCTTTGGTGGCAGATCGCCGTGCCGATGTGCTGCTGTTGCAAGGCAAGAAACCACAAGCTGTGACCGAATACCAAAAGGCCTATCGTCTGCTCGATGCCAGTAACGAATACCGCCGTTTGGTCGAGGCCAAACTCAACACCTTGGGTGTGGATGCACAAGCACCTGAGGCGGTGACTGTTGCGAAGTGAGGACATCAGGCATCTGCGGTCGCCAGTTTTTTATTGTAGAAATCAAAAACTATAGCGAACTATGCAAGCTGGGTAAGGGCTATCGCCGAATTCCATGCTATAGATGATGTCAAAAATTTACCATAAAGCGCTTATGAAACATGTCTTGTATCTCGCCTTGTCAGTGGCTGTTGCACTTTTGGCCGCTTGCGCCAGTGATTCGGATAAGTTCAAGCCTGTCGAGTTGGGTCCCAATCCAGCTTTGCTTGGCGTTCGCTCTGTGTGGCAGGCAAAAATGGGAGCTGTTGATTTTGTGCTCACTGCCAAGGTCGATGGTGTCGCGCTCACGTTGGCTAGCTCTGATGGAACTGTTGTGGCGCTTGATACCCGCACTGGTGCTGACTTGTGGCGTGTGAATGTGGGACATCCGATTGCTGCTGGCGTTGGCAGTGATGGTCAAATAACGGCTGTGGTTACGCAAACCAATGAGTTGGTTGCCTTGAAATCGGGCATCCTACGGTGGCGAGTGCCTTTGTTTGCGCAGGTTTTGACGGCACCCCTAGTGGCAGGTGCTCGCGTGTTTGTTCTAGGTGGCGACCGCAGTGTGAGCGCCTTTGATGCTCAATCGGGCCGACAACTGTGGCAATACCAGCAGAGCGCGGATGCTTTGGTGTTGCGACAGGCCGGTGTGCTGATGGCTGTGGGAGACACTTTGGTAGTGGGTATGTCTGGCCATTTGCTGGGGTTGAACCCTTCTAATGGCGCTGTGGTTTGGGATGCTCCCATTGCCAACCCCCGTGGCAACAATGAGATTGAGCGCCTGGTTGATTTGGTGGAAGGTGTCAGTCGTCAGGGTACATCCGTGTGCGTCAGGGCTTTTCAATCCAGCGTTGGCTGTGTGGATAACGGTCGCGTCAGTTGGAGCAGACCAGCACAAGGTTTTGTGGGTTTGGCAGGTGATGCTCAGTGGCTGTATGGTGTTGAAAGTGATGGCAAAGTGCTGACCTGGCGGCGCAGCGATGGCGCACCTGGCTGGGTTTCATACCGGTTGTTTCACCACACCTTGACGCGGCCTTTGGTGAGTGCGAGCGCCCTCGTTTTTGGTGACGAAGCTGGACGAGTGCATTGGTTGGCGCGTGGTGATGGTGCATTGCTGGCGCGAACCCAGACCGACGGTTCTGCACTGGCCACAGCAATAGTGCAAGCGGGGTCAGCGGTAGTGGCAGTCACGCGAAGTGGCGGCATTTTTGCCTTTCAAGCACAGTAACTTGGCATTGTTCATGAAACCAGTTTTAGCTTTGGTCGGTCGTCCCAATGTGGGCAAATCAACGTTGTTTAACCGTCTGACCAAGACGCGTGATGCCATCGTGGCAGATTTTGCGGGTTTAACGCGGGACCGCCACTACGGCAAAGGCCAGCATGATCAGCATGACTACATTGTGATTGACACCGGAGGCTTTGAGCCTGATGCGGTTGACGGCATCTATCACGAAATGGCCAAACAAACCCAACAAGCCGTCTCAGAAGCTGATATTGTGGTTTTTATCGTCGATGCGCGCGCAGGTGTGTCTGGCCAAGACCACGATATTGCCAAGTATCTTCGGCGTTTGGGTAAACCTTGCGTGCTGGTGGCCAACAAGGCTGAGGGCATGATCGAAGGCGTTCAACTGGCCGAGTTTTATGAACTTGGCCTGGGTGCAGTGCATCCGGTGTCAGCCTCGCATGGGCAGGGTATCGGCGATATGTTGGCCTTGGCATTTGCCAACCTGCCTGAGAAAACGGATGAAGTTGCCTTGCAAGAGGATTCAGGTGTCATCAAACTCGCAGTGGCGGGTCGGCCTAATGTGGGCAAATCCACACTGATCAACGTTTGGTTGGGAGAGGAACGTCTGGTCACGTTTGATTTGCCCGGCACCACGCGTGATGCCATTTCGGTGCCGTTTGAGCGCAAGGGTCAGAAATTTGAGTTGATTGATACCGCAGGATTGCGCAGACGTGGCCAAGTCTTTGAAGCCATTGAAAAATTTTCAGTGGTCAAAACGCTGCAAGCCATTGAATCAGCAAATGTGGTGCTGCTGCTGATAGATGCCACCCAGGGTGTGACCGACCAGGACGCGCACATCGCGGGCTACATTTTGGAAAATGGGCGTGCTGTCGTCTTGGCTGTCAACAAATGGGATGCTGTGGATGACTATCAGCGCGAGTTGGTCAAACGCTCAATTGAGACCCGTTTGCAGTTTTTGAAATTTGCAAATTTGCACCAGATATCCGCCCAACAACGCCAGGGACTACCCCCCTTGTGGGTGTCCATCGTACAGGCCTACAAAGCAGCCCAATGCAAAATGAGCACGCCCGTCCTGACGCGTTTGCTGATTCAAGCGGTTCAGTTTCAAAGCCCCAAGCGATCAGGCATGTTTCGACCCAAACTGCGCTATGCCCACCAAGGTGGCATGAATCCGCCGGTGATTGTGATTCATGGCAATTCACTAGACCATGTGACCGATGCCTACAAGCGTTACCTTGAGGGCTGGTTTCGCAAAGCGTTTGACCTTGTGGGTACGCCACTTCGCATTGAATTAAAAACCGCTCGCAATCCCTATAAACCTGGATGCCTCAGTTGAACGCGCCCGAGTGGGCTACTGGCCAGTGAAGAAATCGGACAGCACATGTGGCAATGCTGTCCAACCAGGGTTACTTGGTCATGGTCATGGGCGTGGTGTCTTCAACTTCACCGCCGTGTCCAAGCAGTGAAGGATCAAGCATTCCCGTGATCATCGCAATGTGACCGAAAACCAGGAAAGCTGCCACACAAATGGCATGAACCTTCTTTTTGTGCTCTTGACTAGCCCGTTGGTTTGCGACACCAAGCTCTTGCATGGCAATGTAGATCAGCGGCAAGCCAGCAATCAAATAGCTCCCCACCGCAATCACGTCAATCACGGTGCGCCATTCACCTGCCTTTGTGATGGGCACGACCGCAGTGGCCATCAAGTAACCAATCACGCCAATAAAGTAAAGCCCCACCGTGATTCCAGCCGCACGATTCAAGCTATGAACCCAGCCGGTTACATTTCTGGTAAACAGCAAATACAACTCAGTGATGGCTAAGGTCTCGGCCAAAACCACAGGTATCCCCATAAAAATCAACAAGTTCCAGGGTTGATTAACGGATAGCAGCTCCATGTAATGTGTCATGTTCATGATATTTCTCCAAAAAAAAGAAAACCGACCCTTCAGGTCAAGACGATGCTGCAAGGAAAAAACTATGGAGGCTTGTACAAATGGGCAGGGCAGCGTTGAAGTGCAAGGATGCACACCATTGGGTTAATGAGTTTTACGGTACCCAAGCTGAAATCATCGAAAAATTTTGCGATGGTTGCTGTCAATCCCGTACAACAAAGGTGTCCACCTCGAAAACATTTGACAAAAGGCAACGTGCTGGCTTGTTCATCGCAATGGTGTGTCACGTGTAATGGGACCTGATCAAAGCCAGACGCTGCATCGATAGGCACAGGCATAGATGCCGCATAAAACATGCTGCTGAATAGGCTAAAACAAAGAACCAGGCAAAACCAGCGCATACTGACATTTTAGACATCATCCTAGATTCCTCAATTGATCGCTTATTATCTTCACTAACCCGTTATGAAAATAATAAGGATATGGTCAACAATAAGTTCCGCATTTGGCCGTCAGAGTTGGGATGCACTGCGTCGCTGCATGTCGCTGGTGCAACAAAGCTACACAGCGCGCCTTGCGCCTGGCATTGCATCCCAAATCTGACGGCCAAATGCGGAACTTATGATTGACCACATCCTTACTCAATGGTTTTACCAACGGGTGTGATTCATCATGAAGGTTACTCATCACTCAACATTGCATCTACCATCTTCCAGAATGGATTTCCTCAAATCCCATCCAACTAAACCAGTGCCTACGCCGTTTACACTACCCATTCAGGTCTATCAGCCTGAATATGAGTGGCGTCCAAAATCACTCTTCCTTTAGGTCAAAACCTAGACTGTGAAAGGTAAGGATATGGTCAATAATAAGTTGTGCATTTGGCTCGTCAGATTTGGGCGCACTGCGTCGTTACAAATCGCTTATGTGGCTGGGCCACACCGCACGATTTGCGCCTAGCATGGCATCCCAACTCTGACGGCCAAATGCACAACTT
>CAIYWD010000106.1 GCA_903929815.1 uncultured beta proteobacterium | reverse complement strand
TTGGGCGCACTGCGTCGTTACAAATCGCTTATGTGGCTGGGCCACACCGCACGATTTGCGCCTAGCATTGCATCTTTAACTCTGACGGCCAAATGCACAACTTATTGTTGACCGTATCCTTAGTCCCCATGCCGCTCCACCACATCCTGCATCCCTGCAGCACTTCCAACGACCACGTCCCACGCCCAAGTTCCAAAGCCACCGTGTGCGTTAACGGCTTGCACCCACTGATTCAGTGCTGTGCGCTTGGCCTGGTCTTGTGGTGAATCTTCGCCTTTTATCTCAATCACCAGCGTTTTGCCAGATGTGTAGCGAACAAGAAAGTCGGGGATGTATTTGCGCTTGGAGCCTTTCCAGAGGTACAGAATGCCAAAACCCAGGTGGTCGTTCTTGACCCAGGCGGCAACCTTCGCGTGGGCTTCAACCACGTTCGCTGCGTATTTTTCCCAGCCGCTATCGACTACGATGTGGCTGATTTGGCAGCGCTGGGTTGGTTCGGTGATGCGTGTGGTGTACCAGGTTCGCATGTCACGAGTGCTACCAATAGGGCGTTCACCATCAAACACAGGCTCCAGCTTGAGCGTGTTTTGTTCAATCACATACTTCATCAGGTGTCCGGTGATCAGGTCAATGTGTAGCGAGAACAAAATCCGCTTGCGCAGTGCATCCTGATGGAACAGTGACGGAATGCTGATTTTGTGGGATGTCAGAAACTCTTCGACCAGCCGAACCAGTTGGAACAGCAGATATTCACGCTGACCCTTGAACTGTTTTTGGAGTACATCAAAGGCGCGTTGTGCAGACTGGAACACCAGCCTTTGGAGTCGAAATTCTTCAGGCAATTTTTCCAGATCGATGGACACCACCTGACTCCAGTCGGCAGCGCCACCCAGGGCAGGGGCAATGTCGGCGTGCAGTGCCACTGTGGACGGGTCAATCGTCAGAACATCCACCCGACTCCACTCGACCACCAATTGCGGTCGAACCACTTGGTCAATGCGTAAAACATTGGGCCACTTGATCTCGAACACGTTGCGCTCGCTCAATGACTCAATCTGTGTGCTGGGTTTGGGCGGAGGTGGCGGCGGCCCCTCACCACCTGGCTGCAAGGCAACAGACAGCGGCACGCCAAACACATTGACAAATTCTGGCAGGTACAACCCATCCTTATCCTTGTCATAAGCAACGCGGCGCAATCCCCGGCCAATGACTTGCTCACACAAAAGCTGGCTGGTAAAGGCACGCAGACCCATGATGTGGGTGACGTTCTTGGCATCCCAGCCCTCGGACAGCATGGCGACCGACACCACGTTTTGCAGGTCTTGCCCTGCTTGGTCACGTTTGCCGACCGTATCCACCAATTCACGCAGCAACTCTTCCTTCTTCAGGGTACGCAGCGCATTTTTGCGGCTTTCCGGAATGCGGGCGGCCTCCATGATCTCTTTCAGGCGCAGCTCATAGTCTTTGTCTGCGGTGGCCGTTTCGCCTATTTCGGCCTTTTCCAGAACCTTGGAATCGACGCGAAAAGTGCGTGCGGCGTTGTGCAGTTCTGGCCATTGGGCGTAACCTTTGGCAAAGTAGTACTCGATGCGGGCAGCGGTCTCGGTGCGGTTACAGACCGTTAGCATCACCGGTGGCGACAAGTGTCCCTGAGCCACCCAATTTGCGGCAATGGCGCGCCAGTCTGCACCGAGCAGGGTGTAAGCCTGTTGCACCAATTCGGGCAAGGCTTCATGCGCTTCGGCCTTGCGGTTCAGGTCTTCGGCCACCTCTGGCTCTCGGTACAGGTGATACAGCTTGGGCCGCAGGGTTTGGGCATTGGGCAGGGCATCGTCGCGCACAACAACGCGCGGTGTTTTGACCAGCCCGGCCTCAATGGCATCGTTTAAGCCAAAGTCGGATACCACCCAGGTAAACAGGCCAGCTTCGGTGTTGGTTCGCCCAGTTGGTGCAAAAGGGGTGGCCGACAGGTCAAAGCAGTGGGCAATACGCCGGGTTTTGTGGATACGGTCAAGTCCCTCGACCCAACGGGTGGCTTCATCCAGATCAATGCCAAAGGCTTCGGCCTCGGCCTTGCTGACCTTGATGTCAGCGGGTGTACGGTAGGCATGGTGCGCTTCGTCGTTGATGACCACCAGGTTTTTATGGCTCGCCAACTTGCCCAGCACGCGTCGGGTAAAGGCTTCGTCGCCTTCTTTGCCCTTTTTGACCACCGAACGATCGGGGGCTTTCAGCGGCATCAGGGTGTGCCAGTTCTCAATCAACACCTCAGCGCGGTTGAGTTTTTGGCGCATCGCCTCAGAGGGACACAAATCAAAGACATCGTAATAGTTGTCAGTGTTGCCCGGCATCAGCACTTGCAAACGTGATTTCACCGTTAGACCGGGGGCAACCAAAAAGATGGCACTGGAATACTTGCGAGGCGACTTGGGATAGGTCAACGCATTCTGCACCTGCCAGGTGATGATCATGGCCATCACCGTGGTTTTGCCACTGCCGGTGGCCATCTTGTTGCACAGTCGCTCGAAAGCACCCCCATCGCCCTGAACGTTGAGTCCCTGACGGTATTCGGGCTGCGCCTCCTGCATCCAAATCAAGGTTTCAATGGCTTCCAGTTGGCAGAAGTAAAACCTGTGCTGGCGGTTGGATACTTTGTCCACATCCCACCAGTGGGTTAGCAACTCTCGCGTCACAGCCGAAACGCCTGGCCATCCATCAGTACGCCATTGATTGACACGTTGGCGAATGTCATCAACCAGGGGGATAGTGACCATGCGGCGGGTGTTTGTGCGGGTGTCGATGATCTCGTAGCCCGCCGGTCGGCGCTTGGGTTCAATGCGCAAGGTGCGGTCGGGGTTTTCAGCCCAGTGCTGCTGTGGCTCGATAAACGCCGAATTGATGATGAGGGAAGTGGGGGAGGTCATGTGTGAAGTTGCTGCGCAAATTCTTCGATTCGACGCACGGTGCGTTGCAAACTTGGAGAGACCAAAGCGGCTCGCGTACTGTCCCAAGCTTGCGCTGCAAATGTTGATAAATGTTGGTTGTAGGCAGGGCCATGCTTGGCCTTAGACCCATTGGCTGGGACAAATTCACTCATCAACCGCCGCGATCGGCTATGGCGTGCCAAATTCAGCAGCACCTGCTTGGGGTCGGGTAAATCATCAGGGTTAGCTGGAATCTTGATGACGGGCACCTTGATCAAGTTGGCAATACCGGTGCGGTCAGCCAATAGCCATGATTCAACCTCACGCACTGCAATACGGATCAACATCCGCGACGGCAAGACCCCAGCGCCCCAGTCTTTTAGCAGTTCTGGGGGACAGGCAAAGGTGTCCAAATCAGTCATCACAATATGCGGTATGACGTGAGAGGCATTGTGAAAGTTTTTAATGCGATTTTTAATGTTGCCAAAACCATTGGCACGAAACACGGTACCAACACCCAACCCGTTACCGGGCGCAGTCACCAAACGCCGCAATACTGCCTCACTGGGTTCGTCTTCCACGACGAGTAAAACGTTCATGACAACCCAGCTCACTTCTCAAACAGCAACAATTGATCAAGATTTTGGGGGCGTGTTTTGGGTAGCATGATCTCGGCAATGCTGTAGCCCGCTTCAATCAAGCCGGCTTCCTCTTGCGTAACCACATGCACACTGGTGCCATTGTCAGAAGGCTCCAGACGAATGATCTCGCGTGGGTCAATGCTCTTGTCGCGCAGCAAGGCCTCACTGTGCGTGGACACAAACACCTGCCTGCGGTGTTTGGCTTCACGCTGCATTTTCCAGATGAGCAGGTGAATTTTTTCAACGATGGCTTCGTTCAAAGACAGCTCAGGCTCCTCCAAAAGCAGCAGTGAGTCGCCATCTAGCAAGCTCCACATGATGCCCAGCAAACGTAGTGTGCCGTCTGAAAATTGGTCTTCGCGCTGCCAGCCTGCGTCAGGCCGCCAGTGCTTGTACAGCGCCTCGATGTGTGGCACGCCGCGGTCATCTGGCTCATAGCGCAGCTTTTCCATGTTGGGTACGCAGGCTTTGAGTGCGGTCTCAATTTTGCGCAACCGTGCGTCACGAAATTTCTTGGGCGTTTTGGCAATTCTTTCCAAAAATGCCTGCCCAAACGGATCTGACTCCAATTTGAAGCCACCAAATTGGTCAACAAACTTCAAAAGTTGCGGCACCAGGTGCAGGTAGGTGACGGAGCCAAAAAAATCCGCCAAATCACGAAACGCACGGTTCTCGCTAATCTGCTCCAAGGCAGTTTGCGTCAACCGATCTGGGTCTTTGACATCTTCTGCATTCGGTCGGTCGATCATCACCTCGCCAGTACTCAGGTTCTCAACTCGCTCCTGCGTGATAATGGCCCGCTGCAAGCCCTTGCCTTCACTTTTAAACTTAAGGGTATAGCGCCACATGGCGGCGGCTTCAGCAGCAAGCGATACATCCACAGCTATCAAAATTTCCGGGTCGCGCCGCGCCGCCAGGCAGCGCAACTTGGTGACACCACCCCGGTCCTTGACGGCCTTCTGAAAACCACCGCCATCAGGCCTGGCGACGTCACGCAAAAATCGCATGACATCGAGCAAATTTGACTTTCCAGAAGCATTCGGACCAATGATGTACACCCGTTCACGTAAGGGTGCTTCAGCGTCCCTGAAATTGCGCCAGTTTTTTAGTTTGATGTGTGTAATCAGCATACTTATGACCTCAATCTCAGGAGCCAGTTCGGGGCGATGGTACGACCAGCCGCATCACCTTCAGCGACTCAATGCCCCGGTCATCGACAATTTTGACGGCCACGGTGGCGTTGGGGCCTGCTTCAAATGGCAGCGACACCGTTCCCACAAAGTGACTCAGCAAATCCTCATCCAGTTCGGCACGGATGTCTTTTTTGAGCTTCATCCAGCCTTCATCTTTGCCCGCCATGGGAAAAAAGACCTGGCGTGGGAACAGGCTACGCCCATCGTAGTCGGTGTCGAGTGACCATGCGGCAATTTTGCCCTTGCCACCGGATACCAATTCACCCTTGGCGGTGTCAAAGTAATCGAAACCATTCACCTCAACCTGCCACAAGCCATGATCAGTTTGCGACAAACACACGTCAGGCTGCCCCATCAGCCAGAAACTTTGGTTGGTTGATTTGGCTTTTTTCAAGTCCTCGGTCAGCATGTCGGTGTTCATCTGCGCTTTGAGCGCGGTGATGCCTTTGACCACGTCGATGCCTTTGGCCGCTTCGGGGTCAAAGGCAAAGGCACAAAACACGATCATCTTGGGCAGAGGAAACAATTCACCCGCCTCACGCAGGGCGTGTTCCACCTGTCTTGGTTCTAGCGCACCATGCTCTGGGCCAAAGCTGATGACCACGCGCTCACCACTGTCTAAATGGCCGCTGGCGTGCAGGCAGGAGGTGCCGGGCAGCACTTCTAAATCAGAAAATTTCAACATCTGGCCGCCCTTGCCTCGAATCCCCGCTTTGAGCAACTCGTCGCGCCAGGTGTGCTGGCGGCTGGTATGGCCTGTGCGAGCAATAGCCAAATCGGCCTCTAACGCTTGCTGCGCTTGCATAGTGCGCTCTACAATTGATAGTACCGTTGGGAAAGGCACAGCCTCAACGGTGAAGGGGCCGGTGATGCGAAGCTTGTTTTTGGTTTTCTCGGGCTGGTCGTACAGAGTTTCGTTATCGGCTTGGGCGGCAATGGATCTGTCCATCTCGGCCTGCACTTTCTGGCGCGCAGTGTGGAAGGCTTTGAAGGCATCCATCACCTGGCCAGTCATGGTATCTGGATTTTGGCGATCGGCGGGCCAGTTATCGGGAAAGTCAAACGGCACTTCCCATTCCAACAGGGCAATATCAGGCTGGCCCAAGGCCAGTTTTTTGCCCTTGCGAATGCCTTCGGTCACGGTGAATTCATAGCCCATGAGGTCAAAGTTACTTAACCGCTCAGCCGCCAGTGAAGCATTCAAGGTGGCCAGCACGGTCTCAATGCCAGGGTGAAGTCTCTCGTAAATGGCATCAATTTCAGGGTTGTTGGCAATGCTTTTGAGGGTGACGTGCGGTACGGTCTTGTAGATAAAGCCACCCTTGAGACCTTCGTGCGGGTAGCGCAGGGCAAAGTATTCAAAGCTGGCAGTCATCAGCCGCTGCTTGGCCAGGGTGATGGCCACGCGCGAGGTGTCGCAGGTTATCCATCGGCGGCCCCACTTTTCTGCGACATAAGCGGTGGTTCCGCTGCCGCAGGTGGGGTCAAAAACCAGGTCACCGGGGTCAGTGGTCATTAGGAGGCAGCGTTCGATGACTTTGTTGGTCGTCTGTACCACATAAATCTTCTCCTCATTGAAGCCACCGGACTGCGTATCCAACCAGACGTTACTCAGTGGCTTGGCTTGGTTAAAGTCCCAGAAAAGCTTAAAGGCTACATCGTTTCCTGCCTGCAATATATGCCCCGACTTTGCAACCCGTGGTAAATCAAACGCTGGATCGATTGTCCAGTGTCGATTTGAATTACAGCGAAATTGGATACCTTGGAACTCAAACGATTTGGGATTACTTGAAGGCCCGTCAGAATTTAATGGGCCATACCGGAAAATACGACCTATCTTTGCAGTCAGCGATGGATCTTCCGATTCACCGGCATTCAATAAGCGCCAGCTTCCATCGGTACACAACAGTCTTCGGTAATTCTTATCACTTGCATCAGGAAAAGATGCACTCACGCGAATATCCCTGTACTTCACTGATTTTTTATCTTTCGCATACCAGACCACATAGTCTTCAATTAGAGAAAGAGTTTTCTTTGTAAACCCGCCTGTTTTTTGAATAACTATCTGACCAAGAAAGTTTTCACAGCTAAAAATTTCATCACACAACTCCCGAACATGATGCAAATTCTCATCCGAAATCTGAACAAACACGCTCCCCGTTTCACTTAATAAATCCTTCGCCAGCAGCAATCGATCGCGCAAATAGGTCAAATATGAGTGAATCCCCAATTCCCAGGTATCCCGAAACGCCTTGATCATTTCAGGTTCCGCAGTCAGGTCAGCATCTGAGCGGTCTTTCACATCACGCTTGCCCACAAACGGCTGAAAGTTGCTGCCGTACTTGATGCCATAAGGCGGGTCGATGTAGATCATCTGCACTTGCCCTGCCATGCCCTCTTTTTGGAGCAGACTATTCATCACCAGCAAGCTGTCGCCAGCAATCAGGCGATTGGCCCAGCCACGGTCATGCTTGTAAAAATCCACCGCAAAATGATGCGGCAAACTCTCAAAGGGTGCTTCAAACAGGCTGGGTTGAACGGCCACCGGTTTGGGTTTAGTCACTGCTGACAGAATGGTCATGGCATCCATGCGCTCATGGACATGCAGACTGACTGTGTCCACCTCAAAACTGGTGCGCTCTGCTTTGCCCGTCCACTGCAAATACGGCGCGCTGATGCGGCGCAGTTCCTCCAGGGCGCGACGCATGGCCAATGGGTCATCACCGGCCAGTGCCTCATCGATCATTTTTTCAGCACCAGCACGGGCAGAGTCAAATTGCAGCGTTGGGTCTAAATGCGGGTCGTAGGAATAGACCGTTTTGGGTTGCTCGGGGTCACGGGCTTCATTGACCAAACCCACTTCAGGGTTGTTCTTGCGCAAATCCGGGTAGCGGTAGCTCAACACCTGTGGTTCACCAGGCAGTTCGTCTGGGTGGACTGATGTGGATTTTGCAGCTTTGACTGATGTTGCACGACCTACTTTTGGGATGGTGTTCGGCACATCGGGATGGCCTGGCTCAGCTTGTAAACCAAAGTCAGGACGAACGAGGCCGGTAGCTCGCGCGGTGGATCCGCCACGTCCTCTGCCTTTCACCGCTTGCCCCTCAGCGACCAGTGCATCACGGGCAGCCTTGAACGCATCGTCGCCCATGGCACTCAATCCTGCACCTTGAGCGGCAAGTTGAAATTGCTCCAGCAGTGTGATGTTTCCGACACTGGTGTGGTCTTCTGGCAGCAAGGCCAAAAGTATGGCTTTGAGTTGTTGCTGTAATGTGTCCGTCATCACTATCCCTGTGTTATTTGATCGTTCCTACGCGATACCAGAACGGGATAAATCAACGGTTCAATTGTCCCAGTCATTTCCGCCGCCCACATCAATGCCTCCACCATCATCCCAGGAACTTGCATCATTGATACCAAAATTCTGACCACCCAGATCGGAGTTATTTGAGAAATTGTCATCTGCACCATTGGTGGCAGGCGGATTGTGGCCACCCATTAGATTTTTACCAATGGCCTCAGCCGCCATGAGTCCAGCGCCAACTGCCAACCCAGTAGCGACACCGCCCATGATGCGACCTCCAAGACCGCTACCAGACGTTTGACCATAGGGCTGTTGCATCCCGGCTTGATTGGCATAGGTAGATGGACCATAAGATGAAGTCCCTGCACCAAAGGTTTGTGGGCCATTTAAATCGTTTTGTGGAACATACTTTGATGGCTGCATCAATGTATCGGGCTTCTTTTTACGAAATAAAAAATAGCCGAAAGCAATCACCACAATTGAAACAAACAGAGTGGGTGCCCATGAAAATGATTTTTCGTGACTGGCGGCTTGGGACGGTACAGAATGCGTCAATGAATCATTTCCCGCTATGGGTTTCATTCTGTTCGTCAACTGTGAGCGCAAGGCTCGAACGGCTTCTGCTTTTGCAAAGGGAAGTCCTGGTGCCAACCTTTCAGCGGTGGCCAATGCTTCGCGTGATCTTGCGAATTCGCCTTGGCGTGCGTACAGCTCGCTTTGAATAAAAAACGCTTTGGCGCTATTTGGATGCAAAACCAGGACTTGTTGAATCATGATCTGTGCTTGGTCCAGATGACCAGCTTGCACTGTGGAATAGACCTGACTGAGCGTTGGCTCGGTTTGAGCAATGGCGAGGTTAAAGCTCAATAGTGAAGCGACTAAAAGCCATTTGGAAATGAATGTGGTCATTGACATATATTAATTATCTATAAATAAATAAAACAAGTAGAAATGTATTTGAAAAATACTAGCCAGAAATCGATATATCACCGACAGTCAGTAACCGTTTAGACATCTGGCCCAGATGTCGTCATTCCCGCGAAGGCGGGAATCCAGTGTATTTTGGTCTTCATGGATACAAAAAGTCAGTCTGGATTCCCGCCTTCGCGGGAATGACGGTGGCGGGGTTTAAACGGTTACTGTTTTTTGTAGCTAAAACAGATTTTGGCTTGCTTTTCAGTAACCATTCGGCCCACTTATTGGTGCATCAAAGTTTTTACAAATCAATTAGTTAGGCATTCTGACCTCTCTAAAGCAAAAACCTAAAGCCAGTTATTCCATAAAAAGCGCAAACGTGGATGTCTCCCAAGTTATTTTTCATCAGGAACCGGGCGAACTTGCTGCATCGACGCTTCAACCGACTGCTTGATTTGCTGCTGAATTTGCTGGCTTTGCTGCTGCGCAGTTGCACCTGGTGTGTTCGTTGGCACGGAAACCTGGGGGCCATTCTGTGGCTTGGTGCTCAATTCAGAGACCGCGCCGAGTTGTTTCTTGGCCAGCAAGCCAATAATGGCAATCACCACCAGAAGCCCCAAAATGCTGAAAATTGCCCTCATACGATAGTGCTCACAACGTGATCCATCTGAAAAAAATGACCTTCCCTGGCGGACTGGGCCACACACGCATTTCCAGCGCCACTGCTAACGAAAAAGTAGTGCCTGAGTTGCAAATTGACAGAGGAAAGCGCGTACCGCAGCAGCGTCCTCATCTGCTCAACCCCATCGGTTGGAATCTTGCGGCTTGGGTCATAAGCCTTGCATGTGTGGCGAATTCTGGTAATGTGAGTGATGTTCATGATGTGATTCAAAATCAATGAAGTTAAGAAAAATCCTATTTTCTCATGCAAGGACTGGCGCGCAATAGGGCAGGGCAGCAACGATTGCGTACTTTGAGCGTAACCGTTTAGACCCCACCATTGTCATTCCCGCGAAGGCGGGAATCCAGACTGCCTTTGTACCCTGGTAAACCAACATGCACTGGATTCCCGCCTTCGCGGGAATGACGGCATTTAACTTAACACATGATGTCTAAACGGTTACCTATTGATATGATTAAGTCTTTTATTTACCTTTCCCATTCAATATGTCCATTGATATTCATTGTTTCGTAAACTTCTAAAATTTTAATACAAAATTCCAATATGGATTGATTTTCTTCAATTTTTGCAAGTTCATATAAACGGATAAACATTTTCTTTCCTGTTTCCGTCTGTTTTAATGTTTTCTTTTGAAAATTATGTTGTGCGCATAAAACCTGACCATTTTCGAGCGTTGCCTGACCACCGAGTTCTTTGGGTTTGATATGATCAACATGCAACTCTACACCGTCTTTGATACTTTTTCCACAAACAACGCATCGATAATTATCGCGTTTCAATATTTGATCCTTCTGTTGTTTTGTGAAATCCTCTAATACTCTGTTGATTAAAAAATTAGGATCGTATCTATAAATACCTTTTGCAATTTTAATTAATTTTCCTTCTTGCGCCAACTTTCTTATAGCCCTATCTGGGTCTCGAAATTTTTTACCAGTTCTTTTTTCATATTCCATTGTCAACCAATCCACAATTTCTGGATGTGCAATGTCTCTGTTTGGATTATTTATATAGTATTCAATGATAAAATCATGCTGCGTTACGTTCATATTTCACTCATCATTCAAAATTTATTGATGATATTTAAAAAATAGCTAGAAATTTAATGTATCTGTTTCTGATAATATTCTGTTTTTGGCTAATTCACAATAGTTTGTGTCAATTTCCAAACCGACACCTCTCCGGTTCGTATTTTGCGCCACAATGAGCGTAGTACCACTGCCAGTAAAAGGATCAAAAACTACATCATCCACGTAACTGAATAATTTGATGCATCTGTAGGGTAATTCTTTTGGAAATGGTGCGGGATGTCCAATCGCTGACTTTTTTTCTCCATTGAATGCCCAAATCCCATTCGTCCATTCCATAAATTCTTCTTTTGTGATGTCGGATATTTTACTGCCACTTGTTTTTTTCCATTCGTCCTTGTATAAAACGAGTATCAATTCAACAGGGGCAATCACATAAGGTGCAGAAGCAGAAAGCCATGAACCCCAGGCCGTTCTGCGCGAAATGTTACCTTCATTCCAGATGATGGTTGAATGGTATTTCCAGCCGACCTTTTGTGCAATTTTTGTTAAATCCGCTCCAACACTTTTTTGTCCGCCCTTATTTTTATCCAGGGGAATATTGAATAATAACCTGGCTTGTGTTTTTGACCATTTGTAGCAATTTGTAAGATATTTTTCAGAGAACTCTAAATATTTTTCATAACTTAATTCATCGTTGTTGGAATTGTATTCAATTCCAACATTGTAGGGTGGCGATGTAACAATTAAATCTATAAATTCTTTTTCAAATGTGTTTTCATTTAAGGCGCTGCCTTGAAATAATTTAACTTTTTTATGCTGAAAATATTCCTTACTGTATTTGGATTGCGGCTGACACAGGCTATTAATATTGTTGTCTGTTGATTCGTTTATTGAATTGTTCATAAGGTTGGGTTTAATTTCTTGTGTCATAGAGTTTGTTTCATCATGATACACGTGGTGCTGATGTGGCCGGTACGACCGTCTCATCCAGGCTGCACCCGCGTTTCTCATTTGAACACGTCTGATTCACCCCCCCAGAACACAAGCACAAACCAAATTTCTGTCTCCATAAACATTGTCAATGCGCCCCACTGGTGGCCAGTATTTGACAGTTTGTAAGCCAGGCATCGGAAAAGCTGCCACACTGCGCGAATAAGGCTTATCCCAGTCATCACACAGCAAGGCAGCCGCCGTATGCGGTGCGTTTTTCAACGGGTTATTGTCTTTTGGCCATTCGCCACGCTCAATACGGGCAATTTCTTCGCGAATGGCGATCATGGCGTTGATAAAACGGTCAAGCTCTGCCAGGGGTTCGCTCTCGGTGGGTTCTACCATCAAAGTGCCAGGCACCGGAAAACTCAGCGTGGGCGCGTGAAAACCGTAGTCCATCAAACGCTTGGCCACGTCTTCGGCACTGATACCGGTGCTGTCTTTGAGGGGGCGCAAGTCCAGAATGCACTCATGCGCCACGCGGCCAGGTTTGCCATCGACCAAAGGGCTGGTGTAGAGCGTGGGGTAGTGGTCTTTCAGGCGCACACTGATGTAGTTGGCATGCAAAATGGCCATTTTGGATGCGACTTTCAAACCGGAGGCGCCCATCATTCGGCAATACATCCAACTGATGGGCAGCACAGAGGCATTGCCCAAGGGAGCTGCCGCAATCGCGCCAATGCCTTTCGCTTGTTCTGGCAAAAATGGCACTAAATCTGCCACCACGCACACAGGGCCAACGCCTGGGCCTCCGCCTCCGTGGGGAATGCAGAAGGTTTTGTGCAGATTCAAATGGCTCACATCGCCGCCAAATTCGCCAGGGGCAGCCAGGCCAACGAGGGCGTTCATATTTGCGCCATCGACATACACCCGTCCGCCGTGGCGATGAACCACATCGCACAGGTCTTTGATGTGCGTCTCAAACACACCGTGCGTGCTGGGGTAGGTGATCATCATGGCGGCTACGTTGTCGCTGTGCTGTTCACACTTGGCCTTCAGGTCTGCCCTGTCGACATTGCCTTGTGCGTCGCAGGCAACGACGACCACTTTCATGCCAACCATCGCAGCACTGGCTGGATTGGTGCCGTGGGCGCTGCTGGGAATCAAGCAGATGTTGCGCTTACTTTCGCCGCGCGATTGATGCCAGGCACGAATGATGAGCATCCCCGCATATTCACCCTGACTGCCCGCGTTGGGTTGCAGGCTGATGTCGGCATAACCTGTGGCCTGACACAGCCAGGCACGCAGTTGGGCATCAAGTTCAACATAACCCTGACGTTGTTCAAGCGGCGCAAAGGGGTGGATGGCGGCGAACTCTGGCCAAGTGATGGGAATCATCTCGCTGGTGGCATTGAGCTTCATGCTGCAACTGCCCAGTGCAATCATGCTGCGATCCAGTGCCAAGTCCATGTCGCTCAAACGGCGGATGTAGCGCAGCATGGCGGTTTCGCTGTGGTGCGTGTTAAAGACAGGGTGTGTCAAATAAGGACTGGTGCGCAACAGGGCAGGGGGCAGCAACGGGTGCGTATTTTGAGCGGCATCAGCAAACAGGGGGCTTGCGATGGTTTGATCCAAATTAAAGAAAGACAAAAGCGCCTGAACATCATCGCGTGTCGTCGTTTCATCCAGCGAAATACGCAAACAATCTTGTGAAGGAAAACCGAGGTTAGCCCACGCCAGTATTGAATTAGCAGCTATTCTTTTAGTAGTATTTCCCGTGTGAATCGTCAAAGTGTCAAAAGCAGATGAGTGGGTCACGGTGTAGCCCATCATCTGCAAACCGGCTGCCAAAATGGACGTGAATGTGGCAATGCGTTGGGCAATGCGCTTTAAGCCTTGTGGCCCGTGATAAACCGCAAACATGGCAGCCACCACAGCGGGCAGTACCTGTGCCGTGCAGATGTTGGATGTGGCTTTTTCGCGGCGAATGTGTTGCTCTCTGGTTTGAAGCGCTAGCCGATACGCAGGGTTGCCATGTGCATCCAGGCTCACGCCTACCAGTCGGCCAGGCATGGCGCGTTTGAATTCGTCGCGGCAGGCCATGAACGCAGCGTGCGGGCCACCGTTGCCCATCGGCATGCCCAAACGCTGGGTGCTTCCAATGGCAATATCGGCACCGAGTTCGCCAGGCGGTGTTAATAGCGTCAAGGCCAAAATATCGGCTGCCATGATGACCACGCCGCCTCTGGATTTGTACTGGGCTATCCACTCACGGTCATCACGAACAATGCCACTCACGCCAGGGTATTGCAGCAGCATGGCAAAACTGTCATGCACTTCGCCAGCGCGCCAGACCTTGACGTTCAACCCCAAAGGCGCAGCGCGGGTACGAATGACTTCCAGCGTTTGAGGCAATACCTCATCATCGACCAAAAACGTGGTGGATTTAGACTTGCTCACACGCAGAGCAAGCGTCATAGCCTCAGCCGCAGCTGTCGCTTCATCCAGCATGGACGCATTGGCCACGGGCAGGGCGGTCAAATCCATGATCATGGTTTGAAAGTTAATCAGCGCCTCCAATCGTCCCTGGCTGATTTCTGCCTGGTATGGGGTGTAGGCGGTGTACCAAGCCGGATTTTCCAGAATGTTGCGCAAAATCACGGCAGGCGTGTGGGTGTTGTAATAACCTTGGCCGATGTAGCTTTTGAACACCTTGTTTTTGGAAGCCATTGTTTTCAGTTCGGCCAGGGCTGCGGCCTCGGGAATGGCATCCGGGATAGCCATCTTGTGGCTACTGGCAATGCTGCACGGCACAATGTCTTGCATCAATGCGTCTGTGGATGGCGCACCCACTGCCTGGAGCATGACCGCTTCATCAGCAGCCTCCGTGCCCATGTGGCGGGCTATAAATTCGCTGGCGTTTTCAAGTTCGGATAAAGGTATCATGGTGTTAGGATATGGTCAACAATAAGTTCGAGTGCATTTCAAAGTGATGTAGCTTTGCTTGGGTGCGACATCCAAATCCCCCCCAACCCCCAATGGCACTACCTTAAGTATTAGTTTTATAAAAACAATAGGTTAGCAAAACGTGTAGGTCGGGTTAGCGCGTAGCGCGTAACCCGACATAACCGCACGACGCATGTCGGGTTACGCTTCGCTAACCTGACCTACAATGACTAATATTATGTTTTCAATGGATTTATTCCTTAAGGTAGTGCCATTGGGGGTTAGGGGGGATTTGGTTTTTGTATTGCACCACATCACTTTGAAACGCACCCAATAAGTTCCGTATTTGGCCGTCTGTGTTAAAGATGCAGTGCCAGGCGCAAATCGCGCAGTGTGGCCCAGCCACATAAGCGATTTGCAACGACGCAGTGCGCCCAAATCTGACGAGCCAAATGCACAACTTATTATTGACCATATCCTTAGTGTGCGTCAGCGGCATATTCTGTGTAACTTGTGGTGTCCATCAGCGCATCAAGGTCTGCCGGATGGTCAAGTTTGACCTTGAAGAACCAGCCCGCGCCCAGGGGGTCAGAATTAGCCAGGGCAGGGTTGGCTCGCAAATCTTCGTTGACTTCCACAATTTCGCCTTGGGCGGGCATATACACGTCAGCCGCCGCCTTGACAGACTCGACAACGGCCACGGCCTCTTTTTGGGCGTAGCTTTTGCCAACTTCAGGCAAATCAACAAATACCACATCGCCCAATGCATCTTGGGCATGATGGGTAATACCAACGGTGGCTCTATCGCCATCCTGGTTAATCCATTCGTGGTCGGGGGTATATTTCAGGGTCATGAGGGGTCTCCAGTTAAAAAAGGGAAAATTGTATTTGGGTATGGATACGATTCAAATTTGTGGATCGCTTAGGGTGCGTTTCAAAGTGATGTGGCTTTGCTTGGGTGCGACATCCAAATCCCCCCTAACCCCCCTTTTTCAAAGGGGGGAATGAGAACGGTTAGCC
>CAIYWD010000105.1 GCA_903929815.1 uncultured beta proteobacterium | reverse complement strand
CACCATCGTCATTCCCGCGAAGGCGGGAATCCAGACTGCCTTTGTACACTGGTAAACCAACATGCACTGGATTCCCGCCTTCGCGGGAATGACGGCATTTGACATGAGAGGTCTAAACGGTTACCCATCCGGTTGTCTGGACTTGGTGATGAAAACGATTGCCCTACACGTGCAACGCTTCTTCGTGCAAGCCCTTCAACTTGACCCCTTGCAAATGCGATTGGAATCGTCGTAAATCAATGGGTTGTGAAATGTTTGTGGATCAAAATAAACCCCGAAACTTCAGTAAAATAATGGATTGGGTGATGTTTTAAAAAAAATGACGGGATGTCTGGCGTTGCTCAATCTGGTCAAATTGGACATTTATATAACACTAGAAAGTTGAGGTCAGAGATGGGTTACTTTGGATGGGCACCTTATGTGCCCGTGGCACAGCGCCGTATGAAAGCACAGCAGGTAGCTGCCAAGGCCACAAAAGCGGGGTCGATTCTGTCACCCATTGCATCTTTTCGTGGTGCCATTGCCAAAACATTCTGGGGCAAAGCCTGGTGCGATAACCTAGAAGCCTACAGCGACTATGCCAACCGTATTCCCAGAGGTCGCACCTATGTGCGTAACGGCTCTGTCATTGACTTGAAGGTGTCAGAGGGTGTAATTCAGGCGCAAGTGATGGGGTCTGATTTGTACACAGTCAATGTCCACGTCACGCAAGTGCCCCCAAATCAATGGTCTGCCATTGGCAAGGACTGCTCGGGGTCAATTGATTCTTTGGTGGAACTGTTGCAAGGCAAACTTTCTTCTGCCGTCATGCAACGCATCTGTGCGCCCAAAACGGGCTTGTTTCCTTCTCCCAAAGAAATTAGTTTCAGTTGCAGTTGCCCTGATTCTGCGTCGATGTGCAAGCACATCGCAGCCGTGCTTTATGGGGTAGGAACTCGCCTGGATCAACAGCCAGAATTGCTTTTTAAACTGCGCTGTGTGAATGCCAAAGACCTGGTTCATCAGGCAGGCGCTGGGTTGCCAAGTTCTTCCACTGGTGTGGTGCCTGGCAAAGTGCTCGATGATGCAGTGCTGTCTGATGTGTTTGGTATAGAGATGGACAATGATGCCACGCTTCAAAAGCCTGTTGCCAAGAAGAAGACCGCCTCTGCGAAAAAAGTGGTGACTGAAAAAACACCCGCAGCTCCCAAGGGTGTCAAAAAATCGACAGTCGTTAAAGCCACCACCAAAACACCCTCAGCAAGTGCGCCAACTGCAAAGGCTATCAAGGCAAAAACCGTTAAGACTAAAAAAGATCATGGGTAGAATTTCACTGCATTATGGTTCTATGCGGGTTGAAATTAAAATCACGGCTGTAGTCAATGGTGTCGCGTGTAAACTGAAAAATCTTCTATGCCTTTTATGCATCTAAGGATAGGGTCAACAATAAGTTGTGCATTGGGCCGTCAGATTTTGGATGCAATGCCAGGCGCAAATCGCTTATGTGGCCCAGCCACATAAGCGATTTGTAACCACGCAGTGCGCCCAAATCTAACGAGCCAAATGTGGAACTGACCTACCGGTGTTCTGTTTCAACGCTGTTTTTGATGGTATTTGTAGCCAAATTTCGACCATGACCCTTTCACCCCCTTCCATTGTTCACACCTCCAGCATCACATCACTGCCCTTGTTGGCGCGTGGCAAAGTGCGCGATAACTATGTTGTTGGCGATGACCGTCTTTTGATGGTCGCTAGTGACCGCATCAGTGCGTTTGATGTCATCATGGACCAGCCCATTCCTGGCAAAGGAGCGCTGCTGACACAAATGGCACTGTTCTGGTTTGACCAACTTGGCCCCAAAGGTCTGAACATCTGCCCTATTCATTTGACGGGTGATGCACCAGAGACAGTCGTCACCCCAGATGAGTTATCGCAGGTGGTGGGTAGATCCATGTTGGTCAAGCGTCTGCAACCCATACCAGTCGAGGCTGTGGTGCGTGGCTACCTGGCAGGCAGTGGCTGGAAGGAATACCAGGCCACTCAAAGTGTGTGTGGCGTGCCACTGCCCAATGGCCTGCAAAATGCCGACAAACTGCCAGACCCCATCTACACACCGTCTTCCAAAGCGCAAATGGGCGAGCATGATGAGAACATTTCCTTTGAAAAAACAGTGGAATTGCTGGGCGCTGATATAGCTACTCGTATTCGCGATATCAGTCTTGCACTGTACAAAGCTGCCAGCGCAATCGCCCTTGCAAAGGGCATCATCATTGCTGATACAAAGTTTGAGTTTGGTCTGGATAAAAATCGTCACTTGGTGTTGATGGACGAGGTATTGACACCAGATTCATCGCGTTACTGGCCTGCCGAAAACTATGTTCACGGGTCTAACCCTCCTAGTTTTGACAAACAATTTTTGCGCGACTGGCTGGAAACTGCGCAAGTCAACGGCAAACCCTGGAACAAAACTCCGCCTCCGCCGCATCTTCCACTGGATGTGATTGAAAAAACGACTGATAAATACAGACAAGCGCTTGCACGCTTAACAGGATGAGCACTACACACTTTGGATTCAAGAGCGTTGATGAGGCTGACAAATCCAGACATGTCAAAGGCGTTTTCGACTCGGTAGCACCCCAATACGATGTTATGAACGATTTAATGTCTTTGGGACTGCATCGTTTTTGGAAAGCGTATGCAGTGATGTTGGCCCAAGTTCATGAAGGCGATCAAGTACTTGACATTGCCGGAGGTACCGGTGACATGGCTCTTGCCCTGGCCAAAAAAACAGGCAGGGGCGGGCAAGTGGTGCATACTGACATCAATGAAGCCATGCTTGGCATTGGCAGAAATCGTTTGATAGACGCTGGTTTTTTATTGCCAACTTTGGTGTGTGATGCCGAAAAACTGCCCTTTGCTGACAATCATTTCAATTTGGTCAGTGTGGCCTTTGGTTTGCGCAACATGACGCACAAAGACGCGGCATTGGCTGAAATGCATCGGGTTCTTAAACCCGGGGGTAGATTGTTGCTGCTGGAGTTTTCCAGAGTCGCTGGGCCATTGGAGACAGTTTATGATTGGTATTCGTTCAAGGTATTGCCCAAATTAGGGCAGTGGGTTGCAGGAGATGCCGACAGTTATCGGTATCTGGCCGAGTCCATTCGCATGCATCCTGACCAGGAAACACTGAAAGCCATGATGAAAACCAGTGGCTTTGGTCATGTCGATTACCATAACATGATGTGTGGATTGGTTGCTTTGCATATCGGCATCAAATGCTGATGGGCATTGTTGTTTTTTTTATTTTGGAGTCAGTATGAAATTCTGGATTTTGATGCTCACCATTTGTTTGGTGTTGGTGATGGGGCCGGTTGAAGCAAGACGTTTGGGTGGCGGCAAATCTTTCGGGCAGCAATCTAGCCGCGTCACGCAAAGGCCACAAGCACCCGCGCAAGGGGCTGCGCCAACATCACCCACACAAGGTTCACCTGCGGTTCAGCCTGCATCACCCAAGAGACCTTGGGGGGCTATGCTGGGCGGTCTGGCGGCTGGTTTTGGGCTTGCATGGTTGGCAAGTTCGTTGGGGATGGGGGGCATGGGGCAATTGTTGATGTTTGCCTTGTTGGCTCTGGTGGTGATGATGCTGATCGGTTGGTTTGTGCGTTCACGCCAACGCACGCTGCAAACATCCACTTTCGCCCCGAATGCTGCCAACACCGCAAGTGCAGCCATATCAACACCCGATATCTATCGGCCTGACAGTGTGGGTAACGATGCTTCTGCTCGCCCGTGGGAGCAGAACTCCACTGCTTTTTCAAGTACAGCAAACGCAACTTCAACATCTGGTTCTATCATTGGTTCTGGCTTGTCAGGCTCGCAAACCTGGGGTATTCCTGCCGGTTTTGATACGGAGGGTTTCCTTCAGTCTGCCAAAACTAATTTTGTATCGCTACAAGCGGCTTGGGACAGGTCTGACATGACATCATTACATGCCATGATGACTGATGCCATGCTCAAGGAGATTCAGGCGCAATTGGCCGAGCGTAAGGGAACTACCGGTACCACCACGAATGTGACCGAAGTCGTCACAATTGATGCACGTTTGTTGGGCATTGAAGACCTGGGCGACGATTACATGGCCAGTGTCGAGTTTTCCGGCATGATCCGCGAAGAACCTTCATCTGTTCCCAGCCCGTTCCGTGAAGTTTGGAACATGATCAAGCTCAAGAATGGTCAGACGGGCTGGCTGGTGGCAGGCGTACAGGCATTGCAATAAATATCAATCAATTAATAAAACCTGAATTTTTCAGTGACCCCGTTGCCAGGATGAGCGGTTGCGCACTATGGATATGGTGTCGAAGTGTTTGTAACGACACTGTCACTGATGGACGATTCACGGTGTAAAAATGCGTTTGCTCCAGCATGAACAGTCCGCCATTACCGAGGCCGTTTGGCAAGTAGATGCCGATGCACAGATTTATCTATTCGGTTCACGCGTGAACGATGCCGCCAAAGGTGGCGATATTGATGTGTTGGTTCTGTCCAAAAAAATCAGCTTGATGGCCAAGCTGGACATTCTTGCGCAATTGCACCTCAAACTAGGTGATCGCAAAATTGACGTTGCCGTCTATCCCGATGCCAGCCACCCGTTTCCCAGGATGGTCATCCTGGAGGGTATCCGCCTATGACACCAGAAAAAATTGAACTGCTGCAAGAAGAATTGTGCGGTCTGCAACAGGCCGCCGAGCACCTTGGGTATTCTTTGGAGCGCTGTCTTTGCTTGATTGACAAAGAAGATTGGTCATCGGAACAGTTGGAGCGCCTTGAATCACTCACAAGTCGGTTTGCCCGCCTGGCAGATTTGCTGATACAGCGCATTTTTCGTTTGATTGACGACCTTGAATTAACTGGCGCAGGCTCCATACTTGACCGCCTGTACCGCGCCGAAAAGCGCGGCTGGGCCAATGCCACTGACCTCATCAAAATTCGTGAGCTGCGAAACTTGATTGCCCATGAATATGCAGCGGACAAAATGCCAGACATTTTTACGACTGTGGCCACACTGACACCCCTGCTATTGGCAACTGGGCACTGGTTCAGTTCAATTATTGATGCAAGTATATGATATTGAATAAAAATAAATGATCATTAAAACAATTTTATATCACAGTTCGTACGTAACCTAGTGGGAGACGTTAGTCAAACATTGAATGGCT
>CAIYWD010000104.1 GCA_903929815.1 uncultured beta proteobacterium | reverse complement strand
TTCATGGGCCAAAGGTTCGTTGGCTGATGCATTGGACTCGGTAAGTACGCAGCGTAAAGCCAAGCATGTCTTGGTTAACTCAGCCTATACATCGCAAATGGACTCGACTACCGGCTTGCTGCAAGGCAAGGGTGCGTTTCAAAGTGATGTGGCTTTGCTTGGGTGCGACATCCAAATCCCCCCTAACCCCCCTTTTTCAAAAGGGGGGGAATGAGAACGGTTAGCCTATTTGGGCAAAGCGCTGTATTTGTCCCCCCCCTTTGAAAAAAAAGGGGGGGGTAGGGGGGATTTGGTTTTTGTATTGCACCACATCACTTTGAAACGCACCCCCAGTTTCAAGGTATCGGCTGGCATACTGCCTGCTGCATCAAAAGGAGCGCCCCATGTGGAAAATAGTCCTCACCGTTGTGCTGACCATGGCCAGTGCAGCCTGTCAAAAGCCTGCATCCCAAAGCGCTGCGCCCTTGCAGACAATCACCTTCGCTGCCACCTACCAGCCCGAAAACGCACTGGTTCACATCGCGGTTGGCAACGGTTATTTTGTTGGTGAGGGGCTTGATGTCCGCTTGTTGATGCACACCTTTGGCAAACAGGCTCTGCAATCGGTGATCGAGAACAAGGCTGACTTTGCAACGGTTGCCGAAACCCCCCTCATGTTCAATATTCTCAAGGGCGAAAAGATTTTTGTGCTGGCCACCATGGTCACCAGCACCACCAATCACGCGGTGCTGGCCAGAAAAGAGACGGGCATCAAAGCGCCAGCAGACCTTCTGGGCAAGCGCATTGGCTTGACCCCCGGCACCACCTCAGACTTTTTTCTCGATTCGCTGTTGATCGCCAATAACCTGAGGCGTCATGATGTCCAACTCATTCCACTGAAGCCGGAGGACATGTTGGATGCGATCATGGCCGGTAAAGTGGATGCCGTTTCAACCTGGAACTATCCATTAACCCAGATCAAGCAGCAACTGAGTGCCAGCGGGCTTGTTTTCTACGACCGGCATCTCTATACCGAAACCTTCAATATCGCCGCCAGGCAAAACTTCGTCCACAACAACACTCAAACCGTTGAACGCTTTTTGCGTGCCCTCATCAAGGCAGAAGAGTTTGCAGAGAAAAATCCGGATCAAGCGCAAGCCATCGTTGCCGCTGCTACAAAAATTGACAAGAATCTGGTTCGTGAAGTCTGGAAGGCCTTCACTTTTCGGGTTGTACTGGACAGAACACTGCTGATCACCCTTGAGGATGAAACGCGCTGGGCCATCAGAGAAAAATTGTCCCAACACACCGAGATGCCCGATTACGAAAACTTCATTTATCAAGACAGCCTCAAGTCGGTCAAACCCGAAGCCGTCAAAGCACTCAGGTAAGAATCATGCGCATCATCACCCGACTGCAAATTATTTCCAGCCTGACACTGGGTACGCTGACGTTGCTGATACTGTTCCTGGTGGTGAACTACAACAACTTCAATAGAGCAAAAATTGACTGTGCGATCGCCATAAAAATCAAGGATGCCTTCTTTGAAAATGAATTCATTCGTAACCAGTATTTTCTTTACCATGAAGATGTACTGCGCATTCAATGGGAAAAATCCAAAGAAGCAACCGACAGTCTGCTGCACAGAGCCGTAGCCCAATTTCAGGGCGAACCCATTTTAAAATTGCTGCAAAAAATGCTCATGAATTCTGATGAGCGCAAGGAAGTATTTTTGCGGATGGTCAGCAACCTTCGGGCGTTGCAAGACGGCACTGGCAAGCCTGAGACATTGGCAAAACTTCAAAATCGGCTGGCCAGCCAACTGCTGCTTAGGGCTGCTGCTTTTCGTGACATGGCGGAGGAATTGCATCAAGCCAGCGAGATGCAGGCCAAGCAAACCCATCAGCGACTGGCCATCAATGTCGGACTGATCATCCTCTTGCTGGTGGTCGTGACCCTGCACCTGGTGAAACAGAAAAAATTAGTAGATGCACTACAGCAGGCACTTGACCGCTTAGAGAAAATTACGAGCCGTGTGCCTGGTATCGTCATCTTTCAGTTGCGAAGGCGTCGAGATGGCAGTTTCTGCATTCCCTATGTCAGCATCACGCTCAAAGATATCTACCGCGTCAGCCCAGATGAAATTTGCGAAGACGCAACGCCATTTTTTGCGCCTGTACACCCAGATGATTTACCACAATTTTTGGCATCGCTCGCGATTTCAGCCAATACCATGAAACCATGGCTGCATGAGTACCGGCTGAAGTTTTCCGGTGCGCCAGAGATTTCCCTTGTCATCAATGCAGTACCGCAGCGTGAAGAGAAGGGCGCGCTATTGTGGTGTGGGTTTATCACCGATATCAGTACATGCAAGCAAGTTGAAGACACCTTGCGGGAGACTCGGGCATTCCTGGAGGCGGCCCTGGACTGTAGCGGAACCGGCATCGCCATTGCCGAAGCACCCAGTGGCTTGCTACGTTACGTCAATGATGCCGCACTGCAAATCCGTGGCGGTTCCCGTCAGGACATTGTCGATGGTGTTGGCCTGGATCGGTACGTGTCAAGTTGGCAAATTCTGGGTCTTGATGGTCAGCCGTTGCAAAACGATGAAGTGCCACTGGCACGTGCGCTTTTGTTTGGCAAGAAGTGCAGCCGAGAAATCATCATTCGCAGCGAAGAAGGAAATGACCGCGTGGTGTGGGCCAATGCGGCACCCATCACCAATGCCAAAGGTCAGGTCACAGCAGGCATTGTGGTCTTCCTTGACATTACCGATCGCAAGCGGGCCGAAGAAAAACAGAAGCTCGCGGCCAGCGTCTTTACCCATGCCAACGAAGGCATTTTGATCACCGATGCTGATGCAACCATTCTCGATGCCAACGGGGCTTTTACTGACATCACGAGCTATACCAAGGCAGAAGTGCTTGGTCAAAACCCGCGCATTCTCAGTTCAGGCCGTCATGAGAAAGCGTTCTACACCGCTCTGTGGCGTGATTTGATCGACAAAGGCCACTGGTACGGTGAAATCTGGAACAGAAGAAAAAACGCCGAAGTCTATACCGTGATGCAAAGCATCAGCGCGGTGCGTGATGCAGAGGGCAACACCCAGCACTATGTGGCGCTCTTTTCCGATATCACCTTGCTCAAGGCACATGAAAGCCAGCTTGAACACCTTGCCCACTACGACACGCTGACCTCGCTACCCAACCGTGCGCTGCTGGCTGACCGCCTGCGCCAGTACATGGCACAAACACATCGGCGCGGGCAAATGATGGCGCTGGCCTATCTTGACCTGGATGGTTTCAAGGGCATCAACGATACCCATGGGCATCAGGCGGGCGATCATCTGCTGATCACGGCCTCTCATCGAATGAAGCAGGCACTTCGAGAAGGAGACACCCTGGCTCGCATCGGTGGCGACGAGTTTGTTGCCGTGCTCAATGACCTAGACGATGCGTCTGCCAGCGTTCCAATGCTTAACCGTTTGCTGATGGCTGCCGCCGAGCCGCTGCTTGTGGGCGAACTGGTGCTCAAGGTGTCGGCCAGTATCGGCGTGACCTTTTACCCGCAGGCAGAAGACATCGAGCCAGATCAACTGCTACGCCAGGCCGACCAAGCCATGTACCAGGCCAAACTTTCAGGTCGCAATTGTTTTCACGTTTTCGACCCCGAACTCGATCGCGACATGCGCGGTCGTCACGAAGGCCAGATGCGCATCCGCCAAGCTATGGGTGCAGGTGAATTTGTGCTCTATTACCAGCCCAAGGTGAATGCACGCCTGGGCATTGTGGTGGGGGCCGAAGCACTGATCCGCTGGCAGCACCCACAACGCGGCCTGTTGCCACCGTCTGAATTCCTGCCGGTGATTGAAGATCATCCGCTGGCCATTGATATCGGTGAATGGGTGATCGACAGCGCCCTCGGCCAGATGGCGATGTGGCAGGACGCAGGCGTGCATATTCCGGTCAGCGTCAATGTGAGTGCACGCCAACTGCAACAAACAGATTTTGTGGATCGTCTTCGTGCGCTGCTTGCCAAACATCCGCAGGTCAGTCCGCATGATCTCCAACTTGAAATTCTTGAAACCAGCGCACTGCAAGACCTGTCGCGCGTTTCAAACTTCATCGAGTTGTGCCGCGAATTCGGCGTGACTTTTTCGCTGGATGACTTTGGTACCGGCTTCTCGTCGCTGACTTACCTCAAACGCCTGGCTGTCGCCGAGCTAAAAATTGACCAAAGTTTTGTCTTTGGCATGCTCAACGACCCAGACGACCTGGCCATTCTGGAAGGTGTACTGAACCTGGCCAACTCTTTTCACCGCCAGGTTGTCGCAGAAGGTGTGGAGACGATGGAACACGGCGAAATGCTGCTGAGACTTGGCTGTGAGCTGTTTCAAGGTTACGGTATTGCCCGTCCCATGCCAGCAGACGATTTACCCAAGTGGGCTGCGGCCTGGCACCCCGATCCTTCGTGGGTGGGTCTTCCTTCGGTCAGCCGGGTGGATTTGCCCCTGCTCTTTGCCGGTGCCGAGTACCGCGCCTGGCTTGCCATCATCGTTGACTATCTTGAAGGAAATCGCAAGGCCATGCCGCTGAATCATTCGCATTTTCGTTTTGTCACCTGGCTGGAAAATGAGGGCGTTACCCACCATGGCGAGCAGACTGCTTTCCTGGCGATTGAACCTTTGCACCGACGTTTATGTGAACTCGCAGAGGAACTTCTAAAACTTCATGCCGCTGGTCACAATACTCAGGCACTCGCCCGTCTGCCTGAACTTTATGCACTACACAATGCTTTACTTGAACAGTTACACGCTCTGATGCCTGTGACCAGAGAACGAATTTCATGATCCTGGGTTTCTCAGTTGAATGCTTATTATCTTCACTCAGGCGCATTCAACTGATGAATCCAGGTTCAAAGTGATCTATCAAAAGGAGCGACCCATGTGGAAAACAGTCCTTACCGTTGTGCTGACCATGGCCATGGCAGCCTGTCAAAAGTCCGTGTCCCAGAGCGTTGCGCCCTTGCAGAAAATTACCGTTGCCATCACCTCACAGCCAGAAGGCGCACTGCTTCAAATCGCGGTCTCCAATGGTTTTTTTGCTGATGAGGGACTTGATGTCCAATTGTTGCCGCATACCTTTGGCGGGCTGGCACTGCAATCAGTGATCGAGAACAAGGCCGACTTTGCGACGGTTGCCGAAACTCCCATCATGTTCAGTATCCTCAAGGGCGAAAAAATTTTTGTGCTGGCAACCATGGTCACCAGCTCCACCAACAACGCGGTGCTGGCTAGAAAGTCTGCCAGCATCAAAGCGCCAGCAGACCTTCTGGGTAAGCGCATGGGCTTTACCCCAGGCACTACCTCAGACTTTTTTCTTGATTCGCTGTTGATCGCCAATAGCCTGAGGCGTCATGATGTCCAACTTGTTCCCTTGAAGCCAGAGGATATGCCAGATGCGATCATGGCCGGTCAAGTGGATGCCGTTTCAACCTTTAACTATCCATTAACCCAGATCAAGCAACAACTGGGTGCTGATGGGCTGGCTTTTTATGACCGTCATCTCTATACCGAAACCTTCAATGTCACATCACGTCAGGATTTTGTACGCAACAACGTGCAGACGGTTGATCGCTTTTTACGCGCACTCATCAAGGCAGAAGAGTTCGCAGAGACAAATCAGGATCAGGCACAGACCATCGTGGCTGCTGCAACAAAAATTGATAAGAAACTGGTTCGTGAAGTCTGGAATGCCTTCACTTTTCACGTGGAACTGAACCGAACACTGCTGATCACGCTTCAGGATGAAACTCGCTGGGCTATCAGAGAAAAATTGACCCAACTCACTGAGATGCCCGACTATGAAAACTTCATTTATCAAGACAGCCTCAAGTCGGTCAAACCCGAAGCTGTCAAAGCACTCAGGTAAGTTTTGAGTCACCGATCATGCGCATCACCACCCGACTGAAGATCATTTCTGTCCTGACGTTGGCAACGCTGGCGTTGTTGATACCGTTCCTGATCGGGGCCTACAACAACTTTGAGAGCGCAAAAAGTGACGTTGTGATTGTCCTCAAAATCAAGGATGCTTTCTTTGAAAACGAATTCATCCAAAACCAGTACCTTCTCTATCGGGAAGACTTGTTGCGTGTGCAGTGGGAAAAAACCAGGGAAGCAACCGACAGTCTGCTGAATGTGGCCGTGGCGCAATTTCGGGGTGAACCGGTTTTGCGATTGCTGCAAAACATGCTCATCAATGCCGGTGAACGCCGGGAAATTTTTCAGCGCATTGTCAGCAACATCCACGCCCAACAAACGAGCTTGGGCAAATCCCGTTTTTTTGAAGAACTTCACCAACGACTTGCCAGCCAACTGCTGCTCAGGGCTTCTGCTTTTCGGGTTATGGCAGACGAATTGCATCAAACCAGCGAGCAGCATGTTGAGCAAAATTACCGCAAGCTGGCCGTTTATGTTGGCGTGTTTGCCATCTTGCTGGCACTGGTTATTTTGCTGACCGTGCATCAAATCAGCCGTTTGATCCAACAGGGTCTTCTGCCGCTGCACGATGGCGCACTTGCAGTGACCCATGGCGACCTGGGTTACAAAATCAAAAGAATCGATGCTGCGGATGAATTTTCAGAACTGGCCAACTATTTCAACGACATGACAGACAAGCTACAGGCATCTTATGAAGAGCTTAAATTAGAGCTTGACGCGCACAAGCAATCGGAAGAAAAACTCAGCGTATTGAACCGTAATTTTGTCACCTTTCTGGAAAATACCACCGACTTCATCTACTTCAAGGACGAAAACTCACGCTTTTGTTTTTGTAGCCAAACCTTGGCCGACATCACAGGTCATGCCAGTTGGCACGACATGATCGGCAAGCAGGATTCAGAGGTCTTCCCACAAGATACTGCACAGATTTACATCCAAGAAGAAGTGCCCATCTTTCGTGACGGCAAACCGCTCTTGCGTCAGGTTGATCCTTACTATGATGTTTCCAAAAATCCTGGCTGGGTCAGCACCAGCAAGTGGCCCTTGCTGGATTCTCAAGGCAAGGTTGTGGGCTTGTTTTGCATCAGCCGCGATATTACCGAACAGATCAAGTCGGAAGACGCGCTGAAACAAGCGCTTGACCGCTTACAGAAAATTACCAGCCGTGTGCCTGGTATTGTCACCATTCAGTTGCAGAGGCGTAGCGATGGCAGTTTCTGCGTTCCCTATGTCAGCGTGACGCTCAAAGATATTTACCGCGTCAGCCCAGATGAAATTCGCGATGACGCAACGCCATTGTTTGCGCCTGTACACCCGGATGATTTACCACAATTTTTGGCATCGCTCGCGATTTCAGCCAATACCATGAAACCATGGCTGCATGAGTACCGGCTGAAGTTTTCCGGTGCGCCAGAGATTTCCCTGGTCATCAATGCAGTACCGCAGCGTGAAGAGAATGGCGCGCTGTTATGGTGTGGTTTTATCACCGATATCAGTGAGCGCAAGCAAGTTGAAGGCAGCTTGCGGGAGACTCGGGCATTCCTGGAGGCGGCCATGGACTGTAGCGAAGCCGGTATCGCCATTGCTGAAGCGCCCAGCGGCTTGCTGCGTTACGTCAATGATGCCGCACTGCTGATCCGTGGTGGCTCCCGTCAGGATATTGTCAATGGTGTTGGCATAGATCAGTACGTGTCAAGTTGGCAAATTCTGGATCTTGATGGTCAGCCGTTACGAAACGAAGACGTGCCACTGACACACGCGATTTTATTTGGCAAAAAGTGCAGCCGAGAGTTCATCATCCGCCGCGCCGAGGGAGATGACCGCGTGGTGTGGGCCAATGCGGCACCCATCACCAATGCCAACGGTCAGGTCACCGCCGGCATTGTGGTCTTCCTTGACATTACCGATCGCAAGCAGGCCGAAGAAAAACAAAAGCTCGCGGCCAGCGTCTTTACCCATGCCAACGAAGGCATTTTGATCACCGATGCCGATGCGAACATTCTTGATGCCAACACGGCTTTTACCTTCATCACCAGCTATACCAAGGAAGAAGTGCTCGGTCAAAACCCGCGCATTCTCAGTTCAGGCCGTCATGAGAAAGCGTTCTACATCGCTCTGTGGCGTGATTTGATCGACAAAGGCCACTGGTACGGTGAAATCTGGAACAGAAGAAAAAACGCCGAGGTTTATGCCGTGATGCAAAACATCAGCGCGGTGCGCGATGCCCAGGGCAAAACCCAACACTATGTGGCGCTTTTTTCCGACATCACCATGCTCAAGGCACATGAAAGCCAGCTCGAACACCTTGCCCACTACGACACGCTGACTTTGCTACCCAACCGTGCGCTGCTGGCTGACCGCCTGCGCCAGTACATGGCGCAAACACATCGGCGCGGGCAAATGATGGCGCTGGCCTATCTTGACCTGGATGGTTTCAAGTGCATCAACGATACCCATGGGCATCAAGCGGGTGACCATTTGCTGATCACTGTCTCTGACCGAATGAAGCAGACACTGCGAGAAGGTGACACCCTTGCCCGCATCGGTGGCGACGAGTTTGTTGCCGTGCTCAATGACCTGGACGATGTGTCTGTCAGCGTTCAAATGCTTGACCGTTTGCTGATGGCTGCTGCCGAGCCGCTGCTTGTTGGCGACCTGGTTCTCAAAGTGTCGGCCAGTATCGGCGTGACCTTCTACCCGCAGGCCGAAGACATCGAGCCAGATCAACTGCTGCGCCAGGCCGACCAGGCCATGTACCAGGCCAAACTTTCAGGCCGCAATTGTTTTCACGTTTTCGACCCCGAAATTGATCGCGACACGCGCGGTCGTCACGAAGGCCAGGAGCGCATCCGCCAGGCCATGAGTGCAGGTGAATTCGTTCTCTATTACCAGCCCAAGGTCAATGCTCGAAAAGGCATCGTGGTGGGTGCCGAAGCGCTGATTCGCTGGCAGCACCCACAACGCGGCCTGTTGCCGCCAGTTGAATTCCTGCCGGTGATTGAGAATCATCCGCTGGCCATCAACATCGGTGAATGGGTGATCGACAGCACCCTCGGCCAGATGACGATGTGGCAGGATGCAGGCGTGCATATTCCGGTCAGCGTCAATGTGAGTGCATGCCAACTGCAACAAACAGATTTTGTGAATCGTCTTCGTGCGCTGCTTGCCAAACATCCGCAGGTCAGTCCGCATGATCTCAAACTTGAAATTCTTGAAACCAGCGCACTGCAAGACCTGTCGCGCGTTTCAAACTTCATCGAGTTGTGCCGAGAATTCGGCGTGACTTTTTCGCTGGATGACTTTGGTACCGGCTACTCGTCGCTGACTTACCTCAAACGCCTGGCTGTCGCCGAGCTAAAAATTGACCAAAGTTTTGTCTTTGGCATGCTTAACGACCCGGACGACCTGGCCATTCTGGAAGGTGTACTGAACCTGGCCAACTCTTTTCACCGCCAGGTTGTCGCAGAAGGTGTGGAGACGATGGAACACGGCGAAATGCTGCTGCGACTTGGCTGTGAGCTGTTTCAAGGTTATGGCATTGCCCGTCCCATGCCAGCAGACGATTTACCCAAGTGGATGGCTGCCTGGCGACCCGATCCTTTGTGGATTGGTTTGCCTTCAGTCAGTCGGGTGGATCTGCCCCTGCTTTTTGCCGGTGCCGAGTACCGCGCATCGCTGGCCGTCACCGTTGGTTTTCTCAAAGGCAAGCGTGACACCTTGCCGGCGAATCACCCATACTTTCATGTTGTAACCTGGTTTGAAAATGAAGGCGTAGCCCACCATGGCGCGCAGACTGCTTTTCTGGCCATTCAACCTTTGCACCGGCACTTATGCGAACTCACCGGGGAACTGCTAAAACTCCATGCAGCAGGCTGCAATTCCCAGGCACTCGCTCGTCTGCCTGAACTCCATGCACTCCACGATGCTTTACTTGAACAGTTACACGCACTGATGCCTGTCACCGGGGAACGCGATTCATGAATCCTGGATTCATCACTTTGAAACGCACCTCGTCCATAGAGCGTTGCGGGGTGTTTTGGCCTACGATGCCATAGCCGCACGCGCAGCTTGCACTAAAAATCCGCTGCGTGTTGCACCGTGAGCGCTGGCATAACTGTCAATTCGGCTCAAAAGTAAGCGCGGCACGGTGATGTTGATCTTTTCAGCAGGGCCAAAATACTTTTCAACCGGCACATCCACCACCGCCCACACGCCCCCTGCGTAATCAGGGTTAGCCTGGTGGGTGGCAATGGGTGCCCTGAGGGGTATATCAACCCCATCCTCAATCAATGTTTCGACATGCAGGTCAATAGCCTCTTGAACGCTGGCGAGAGCGTCGTCAAGATCATCGCCAGCAGAAAAACATCCTGGCAAATCGGGCACACAAACGCCGTAGCGGATTCCATCGTCAGTGTGCAAAACGACTGTGAATTTCATGGGGAATACCTCCGGTTATTGACGCCATCCCGCCTGGCGTTGAATGCTGTACAGCGTGGGTGTCGGGATGTCACCGTCAGGGTGTTTAACTGTGACCAATCCGCTCTTGGTCGGGTGTTTGAACTGGTGGTGCGACCCCTTGATTCTCGCCAAATACCAGCCGTCCGATTCGAGTTGTTTGATCACTTGCTTGCTGTTCATGGTGGTTATTATGACTACCATATATTTTCAATCCAAACACGCACCCTCCAACGCCACTCCAATCTCTGGTGAAGAGATGCCATTGCTATACTTCCAAGCCACAAATCCATCAAAACTTGATCGATAGGCCGTTGTCTCTTTGGTCATTCAGGTTTTTATACATGTTGATCGCCATCCCCCAGTCCATGCACTTTGAGGCTGCTCTGCCCTTGCAAAGCGGCGCTTCGTTGCGCGACTATGACTTGAGTTTTGAAACCTATGGCACGCTCAATGCCCATAAATCCAACACGGTTCTGATTTGCCATGCCCTCAACGCATCACACCATCTGGCCGGTGTGTATGAGGGACAACCCAAAAGCAAGGGTTGGTGGGACAACATGATTGGGCCTGGCAAACCGCTTGATACTGGCAAATTTTTTGTAATAGGCGTGAACAATCCTGGCTCATGCTTTGGCTCTACAGGCCCGATGCACATCAACCCTGACACAGGTCTTGTTTATGGGGCAGACTTTCCGGTGGTTACGGTAGAAGATTGGGTTCATGCACAGGCCAGGCTGCTTGATGCCTTGGGCATTACCACGCTGGCAGCGGTCATGGGGGGGAGTTTGGGGGGCATGCAAGCCCTCAGTTGGGCGATTCAATACCCCAAACGGGTACGTCATGCCGTGGTGATTGCCAGTGCGCCCAATCTGACGGCTGAAAACATTGCCTTTAATGAAGTCGCCCGGCGCGCCATCGTTACCGACCCCGATTTTCATGAAGGCAATTTCTACCAGCATGACACCATCCCCAAGCGTGGTTTGCGCATTGCCCGCATGATTGGTCACATCACCTACCTCAGTGACGATGTGATGAATGAGAAATTTGGCCGTCAATTGCGAGACTCGGTCATCAACACCGTACACAAAAACTCCAGAGCTTACAAATACACCACACAAGACATTGAGTTTCAGATTGAAAGCTATCTGCGCTATCAGGGCGACAAGTTTGCCGAGTATTTTGATGCCAACACTTACCTGCTCATCACCCGCGTGCTCGATTACTTTGACCCTGCCGCCCGCTTTGGTGGCAACCTTAGCCTGGCATTGGCGCAGGTCACGGCCAAATTTTTGCTGGTGAGCTTTACCACCGACTGGCGATTTGCCCCCAAACGCAGCCGCGAAATAGTCAAAGCCTTGCTCGACAACCAGCGCGATGTGAGCTATGCTGAAATCACCGCACAGCATGGGCATGATGCATTTTTGCTCGATGACCCTCATTACATCAGCGTTATCAGCTCTTATTTTGATCGTATTGATCAAGCCATGGGAGCAGGCGCATGACCGTTAATCGTCATGTGAACGCCACCCAAAAGGTGATCGCCCAATGTGTGCCTGAAGGTTCTCGCGTGCTTGATCTGGGCTGCGGCGACGGTGCCATGCTGGCCTATTTGCAGCAGACTCGCCACTGTACAGGTTATGGCATTGAGATTGACGATGCCAACGTTCTGGCCTGTGTGCAGAGGGGTGTGAATGTCATTCAGATTAACCTGGACGAAGGTCTGTCGATGTTTGCAGATGCCATGTTTGACGTGGTGCTTCAAATTGACACTTTGCAAAATTTACGCCATGTTGAAGTGATGTTGCGTGAAACCGTTCGGGTGGGGCGCATGGGGATTGTGGCCTACCCCAACTTTGCCCACTGGCCTAACCGCCTTCGTGTGCTGCGCGGGCGTATGCCTGTGACCTCTTCCCTGCCTTACCAGTGGTACAACACCCCCAATATTCGTGTCGGAACCCACGCCGACTTGGGCAGTTTGGCACGCAACTGTGGCATACAGGTGCAAGACAGCTTTGGCGTTTTGAAGGGTCAAACGGTGCGTTGGCTTCCCAATGTATGGGCTGAAACCTCGGTGTATCAACTGTCTCGCTAAGGATATGGCATCTGGGCCACCCTGAATGATGAAAGAATTTTTACCCATAAAAAGTGCCTGTAGCCCTTATGGGATAAGGATACATTGCTATTGTTTTCTTTGTGGGTGTTACTGACTTGTTATTTTGTTGTCAACGCTGGCTTGGCACACCATCATGGCCAACTGCTGCAAGGCTTGCCAGGGATCGGTTGGCCAGTCGGGATGTTTTAATCCCTTGACAAGACCATCGACCTGATGCGCAGCTTGCAGCCAGTGGGCGACGGTCTTGTCACTGAGTTTTTGCAGCAGGCGCTCAAAGCAGTGCTCTTTGTTGCCCCAAATGTGCTGCTCACGCAGGGCCATCGGCAGGGGTTTGCCTTGACGCATGGCATCTTTGACCCGCTTCAAGGCACGAATGTCTTCTGATAGTGTGTAGTGAACCAAAACGGCGGCCTCGCCCTCTGCTTGCAGGCCGTCCAACATGCGCTGCACCCGGGCTGCCTGACCTGATAAAACAGCATCTGACAGTTTAAAAACATCGTAGCGCGCCACATTCAGAACGGCTTTTTCAATCTGCTCACCACTGAGCTCGCCTGCGGGATACAACAAAGCCAGCTTTTGAATTTCCTGGTGCGCGGCCAGCAAATTTCCTTCCACCCTGTCTGCAAAAAATTGCAGCGTGTGCTGACCTGCCTCACCGGCCTGAACACGCTGCCCCTGCAAGCTCAAACGCAAAGCAATCCATTGGGGCAAGGCTGAACGTTCGACCGTGCTCACCTCTACCGTCATGCCTTTGTCAAGCGCTAAAAACCAGGCTGAGGCTCTGGCTGCCTTGTCCAGTCGGGGCAATATCACCAGCGTGAGGGTGGCATCGTTACCCCGCGCTTGTTCGGCCAATTGTTGCAAGGCAGTACTTCCTTCTTTGCCAGGTTTGCCAGTGGGAATGCGCAACTCCATGATTTTTTTATCGGCAAACAAACTCAAACTGCTCACCGAGGCCAGAACTTCGCCCCAGTTAAAGTGAACACCGGACACCGTATAAGCATCGCGCTCGGTAAATCCTTGCGATCTGGCTGTGGCACGAATCAGGTCAAGCGCTTCCTGAACCAGCAAAGGCTCATCGCCTTGCAGGGTATAAAGGCTTTTCAGACCCTTGTTCAGGTGGGCGTTCAATTGGGCAGGATTGATTTGCATGGGGTATGAATATAGTGATGAACGAAACGTTTTCTACGTCAAAAATTGTATGAAATTCGGCTCTAACGCGCTCTGGTATTGAATAGTATGCTATTGTTTTTTGAAATTATTTTATCGTTGGTATTTATCGTTCCCACGCTCCAGCGCTCACTGTCTCACCCAACGTACAGAACGTTTATGGCTCAACCCTGCCCAGACGCACCGTGAACCAAAAGACAGACCCCGAACCAAGCTGGCTCTCCAGCCCAACAATGCCGCCCATCGACTCAACGAGTTGCTGGCTCAGCGCCAATCCCAAACCTACGCCACTGTAGTGGCGCTTGCTCGAGTCATCGACCTGCTCGAACATCTGAAATATCCGCTGTTGGTCTTTGGACGCAATTCCTATACCTGTGTCACGCACTTCAAAACGCAAAAAGATATCGGTTGAAGTGTTCTCAACCCACTGAGCGACAACATGAACACTGCCTTGCTGCGTGAACTTGATGGCGTTGCCCGTCATGCACAGAAGAATTTGCCCCAGACGCACAGGATCGCCTTGCAGCACCACATCATGAAATGCGGGGTCGGCGTTGATACAAAAATCAAGTCCCTTGCTCTTGGCATCTTTCCCCAGTGAACGCGCCAAGCTGTCTAGAACAGTACTCAATTTGAAACGTCGAACCTCAAGGACAAGCTGCATTGATTCAAGATCGGTGATATCAATCAGGCGTTTAATAAGATTGAGGAGTTGATCTGATGCCGTTAGAACTTTATTGAGCTGTTCGTTTTGCAACGGACTGGTACTGTGCAGCATGGCTATTTCAGTCATGCCGATGATGGTATTGAGCGGCGTACGCAGTTCGTGTGACATTCTGGCCAGAAAATTGTTTTTCACCCGATGCGCTGTCTCTGCCGCCTCTTTGGCAACGGACAAGTCCATGATGCGTTCCAAAACAAGGTCTTCAAGGTGTTGGCGGTGTTGTTCGACCTCCTTGCGCAAGTTTTCTCGCTCGATCAGGTTGTGAATTCTGCGCCTTGCAATCTCCACATGGATCGGCTTGGTGATGTAATCTGCCGCCCCCATACATAAACAGGCGACTTCAGAGCCAGGGTCGGTCATGGCCGTGATAAAGATAACAGGAATGTCTTTGAGTTGAGGCTCGGCCTTGATTCGCTTGAAAGTCTCAAAACCATCGACTACGGGCATCATGATGTCAAGCAAAATCACGTCGGGTGGAGCTGCCAACGCCATCGAAAGCCCCATCTTCCCCGACGTGGCGAAACGCAGGTGGTATTCTTCCTGAAGTAGTGTGCCCAGCGCTATCAGGTTGGCCGGGGCATCGTCAATGGCAAGTATGATGATTCTCTGGGTCGTCATAAGGGGTCCTTCTGGGTTTGACTGGCAAGCATACGGTGCAAACGCTCCAATATCAGGTCGAATCGTAACGTTTCCAAAAAGGCTTGCATTTCTACAACATCTGCAGCCAGACAGGTATCAGAGAGCAAGTCTTTCAATTTTTTGAAATGACGAATGGCATCAAAACTGTTTTGCGCCAGCAAAGGCGTGAGTTCACTGGCCAAGGCAGTTAACTGTGTTAAATCGACTGGCTTGATGGTGACGGAGTGCGCAGTCTTTGGCTTGTACACAACAGGTAGCCATTGGGTCAGAACCGATGTCAGTGCATCGAGTGCAATCGGCTTGGTCAGGAAATCATTCATGCCGACGGCCAGGCAATGCTGGCGGTCTTCTTCGTAGGCATCAGCGGTCAAGGCAATGATGGGGAGTTGTGGCCGGTTGTGACTGACTTCCCACTGACGTATCTTTTCGGTAGTCATGTAGCCATTCATCACGGGCATGTGCAAATCCATCAAGATAAGGTCAGGCCAATTACCCTGAGCGATGGCATCTAGCACTTGCTGTCCGTCATAAGCCATCGTCACACTCACACCGAGCTTGGTCAAAAACGACTCAATCACCATGCAATTCACGGTATTGTTTTCAACCACCAACACCCGTCCGCTCAACTGCGCCAATTCAGTCACGGCATCGGATGGAAGTAGCCGTTCAGAACTTTGGCTTTCTTCGATGGGTGTAGCCTGTTTGACTCGCAGCCTGAACCAGAATCTGGAACCCTCGCCAGCAACGCTTTCGACACCCACCTCACCGCCCATGATTTTGGCCAGATGGGAAACAATAGACAAACCCAGACCCGATCCACCAAACTCGCGTGTGATGGAGTTATCGGCCTGCGAAAATGGCTTGAAAAGTAAATCAAGTTTGTCATGCGGTACGCCAATGCCCGTATCATGGACTGAAAATTCCAGTAGGGCAGATTCGTCACCTTGTTCAATCACGGCACCGTCCATACGAACGCTGCCCTTTTTGGTGAACTTGATGGCGTTTCCCACCAGATTGGAGAGCATTTGCCGTACCCTATGCACGTCGGTCTGATAGCGCTGGCGCTCTGGCAAACCTTGCCATTGGTATTGCAGTTGCAGCCCCTTGGCGAACGCAGCCCCCTTAAACAGCGCACACGTTTCCCGAAGCAGCGATTCTGGCTCAAAGATGACAAATTCGCTTTGAAATTGACCGGCCTCGATTCTTGACAGATCAAGAATATTGTTGAGCAAGTTCATCAGGGTTTGACCGGACGACAAAATGGTTTTAGCGTAATCGCGACGTTCATCCTCAGCTACGTTGGGCATAAACAAAATCTGTGCCATTCCCAAAATACCATTCATGGGAGTGCGGATTTCATGCGACATGGTGGCCAGAAAGCGGCTTTTTGTAATGTTGGCAGCTTCGGCAGCTTCCTTGGCTTGTGTGATTTCGAGCATGAGTGCTTTCTGCTCAGAAATATCGCGCATGATGGTTGTCAAATATTCAGGGTTGCCAGACGCATCGCGTTGAACAAACAACAGTTGATGGACAGGTACCTCATGACCATCACGGTGAAGCAATGCAGTTTCACCCTGCCAAAAACCATGGCTGAGCGCGGTGGGGATGATTTCTTCCATGATGCGCTTCATAGCCCACTGAGGTCGCACATCCTTGATGGCCAGAGTGGTCATATCCACGTCTTCTGGAAGGCCCACCATCCTGAGACCTGCCCTGTTCAAAAATACAAACCGAGTCTGCATATCGACCATGCCAATAAATTCGGGCGCCTCCTCAACAATTTTGAGCAGACGGTCCCGTTCGGTACTCATCTGCCGGCGATCGGTAATATCCATACAGATTCCTGATATCTTCACCGGTTTGCAGTTTGCATCGTACTGTACACGTCCCTTACTGAGAAACCAGCGATAGGTACCGCCATTCGTGCGAAATCGGTACTCCACATCGAGGAATTCACCTTGGTTGATCATGTTGGCCCACTGCGTATCGAACAGTGGTATGTCCTGCGGATGGACACGCGCACACCAGTCGTCCGCGCAAGTCAGAGTTCCTGGCTCTACGCTGTAAAGACGTTCACATTCTGGCGACCAATAGGTGATATTGGTGGCATAGTTCACTTCCCAAATGCCGAGATGGGCACCTTCTTGCGCCTGTAGAAGACGATCCTGGCTTATGCGCAACTCAATTTCTTGCTGCTTTAACATCTCTAACACACGATTGAAACTGCCAATCAGAACACCCACTTCGTCGTATTGTGCAATGGATAGGGGATTGGCAATTTCGCCCCTGTCAGCAAAATTGATCAATGCCCTAGAAGATGTCTGCAAGGGAGACAGCAGACGCTGCAACATCCCCCAAATCAACGTGCCGGCCAGCAGCGTCAAGATGATGGAAATCAACAAGATATAGCGTTCCAAGGTGTGAATAGGGGCAAATGCTTCTTTTGTTGGCAACGCAGCAATCACAAACCACCCCGCCAACGGAATTCGGGCAGATGAAGTGAGTACCTCATTGCCTTGAGAATTCACGTTGACAGCAGGGCCATCAAAACCCAGGAGGCGCTGATCCAGAACGGGGTTGATGCCAGGTTCGGGAAGCGGCTGCATCACCATCTTCTTGTAGTTTTCGGAGGTGGTGACAAATAGCTTATGCTGAGGTGCAACAATAAGATAACCGCCACTTTTGCCGTAGCTGCCCCCATGAACGCTGTCCAGGAAATTGGATTTGCTCAGGTCGGTTGTACCCGACAGGGCACCCACCACTTTGCCCTGTTTGTCACGAATCGGCACAGTCATTGCAAATATGGGAATATGCAATCTCTTACTAACGGCTGGCTTTCCAATGGAGGCTTTGCCGTCCTTGAGTGCTGCCGCAATATGGTCTTTGTGTAGAGCATCAAGGCCAACCCGCCCTTTAAGCGGAACCTCGGCCATCACAGTACCATCAAGACGTGTCACATAGACACCTGAGTTGAACAGAAGCTGAAGAATCAAGCGCTGTTCAAGGTATTTCTGGACAGCCGCTGGTTGATCAAGGAGTCTGGCATCAGCAGTGCTGGCGATCAGTTCCAATGCATCTTGCCTGACTTTGAAATGGGCAGAGATATCCGCCGCCAACAAAGCAACGGTGGTCACTTGCTGATCCCCCAACAGACGTTGTATATCCGCACGCAGCATTCGGGTGACGCTCAACCACAGCACCCATATACTGCACAGAAAGATGACCAGCATGGTCAATACCATTCTGGTTCTCAGTGATCGGGATTGCACGATTTCCATGGACTTTCTCATCTTCGCAGGAACGCCAAGATCAAAATACTCCTTCCGGAATTGGAAGAAGCGACAGTGTATCGACAAGCGCCAGCAAATGGATGCACCCAGGTCATTGGGTACGATTCAAGGTGATGTGGCAGTATTCACCTGTCAAGCTGCGCGAACTTGAGTGAGTTTTTTGTATAACAAATCTGTCTTTAGAGCCCGTCCTGCTTGCATAGTTAGCTATTTTTTTAATAGTAAAATAGGCGAATAAATTCGATTAACTCTTCTCCTTACCATATCACTTTGAAGCACACCCGTTTTCCATAAAGAGAAAACAACTGGGTAAGATTCAGTTACAGTCACCTTTTCCATTTACATCGAACGGAGTGGCAACATCATGACCAAATACATCCTGACACTAGCCATCCTGTTTTTCAGCATGACCAGTGTGGCGTTCGCCGGTACGCCTACGATCACGATCAGCAGCAACAATACCCCGCTGGATCGCAAGGCATTGAGTGCAATTTCAGAAGAAATATTTCGCCGAGTTGGCGTTGAGTTCAAGCTGGTCAGCCTTCCCTCCGAACGCTCTCTGGTATCTGCCAATCAAGGTATGGTGGATGGAGAAGGGCTGCGGGTGGCGGGACTCACGGGAACTTACCCCAATCTGATCATGGTGCCCGAACGCTATATCGGCATCAGCTTTGTGGCATTTGCCAAGGATAAACGGATCACTTTGGATCGTGGTTGGGAAAGTTTGAAGCCCTACAGCGTCGCCTTTATCAACGGCTGGAAGATGTTCGGGACCCATACTTCTGATGCGCGAATCATCCACAGAGTCGAAAAGCCGGAACAACTGTTTCGCATGTTGGATAGCGGTCGCATTGATCTTGCCTTATATACATTGGCTGATGGTCTGGCACTGGTTCGTGACATGGACTTTTCTTTTATTGTCCCCCTTTCTCCATCCCTCATGGATGTGGACATGTATTTGTACCTCAACAAGAAACACGAGCCTCTTGTGCCGCAGTTGACGCAAGCCTTGCGTGACATCAAGGCGGATGGTACCTATCACAAAATTATGGCAACATTAAGTAACAAGTAGTAACAGGGTGCGATTCAAAACTCACCTCTTGGAGCGCGGGCATCTTGCCCGTTGTAGAAGCGGCTTCCAGCCGCATTTAAATAAGCGGCT
>CAIYWD010000103.1 GCA_903929815.1 uncultured beta proteobacterium | reverse complement strand
TCTCGAAGTTGGGCGGGTAGGCACTGTTGGCATGTAACCGTTTAGACCCCTGGCCTAGATGTCGTCATTCCCGCGAAGGCGGGAATCCAGTGTATTTTGGTCTTCATGGATACAAAAAGCTAGGTTTTATTTGTTCAAGTAGTCCTAAACCCAATCGCAAAGCCCAGTTAATGACTGATGTGAAATGTGGTACCCAACTTCATCCAGAAAACATTTGCGTGTTAAATAAAGTTATGATTCTTGGCACACTACGAAATGATACAACAGCATTAGACTTTATTGGAAACCTGCCAGCAGTGGTAGGAAAAACAACATGTTGAAATAATTAAAGAATAGGTTGCTAATAAAGTCTATTGATAACGATTAGTAAACATAGTGTTTGTGTTATTGATCCAGTAGCTGGTAAAGCGACAAATTTCACAAAGCACACGTTTGATGGACTGAGATTCATGTCGCTTTGTTAATGCGGGCATCTATATCTGTGTTTGCATTACGTTAACAACATTACCAGTTATTGTTGTGACTTGTTTTTTTTACTATCATCAGCGATCTGCTCTAGCTCAAGGACACGCTTTTTGAGTATTTCTAATTGCTCATGATTTTGTTTGATGGCTTTTCGATATTCTCGAATTTTATTAGCTCTTTGAACTGCTTTAGTTTTCCATTCATCACGACTTTCTAGGATTTTTGAAAATTGTAACATAATTATTAATAATAACAATAGTAAAAAAATTATACAAAACACAGTTCGTTCAAGGTGAACTAAGAGAATTATACTTCAAATATCATTCTTGCATCCATAAACCGAAATAATAAACTATACTCAAAAAAAATTATTTCGACAGCCTGGAGACACCCTCTCTCCCTCCTGTTCTTTCACGTTAAAATTATGCCGGTGATAGGGTATGGATAAAACATCAGCCTTTCGTCGGGGTGGCAAGGAAGTACAAGAGGGGCATATCCATATCGGGAAGTTATTTTTTGCCATATCGTTTGTCACTCATTTTTTTGGGGAATATTTATGTCTAATCACGATCAATCCATCGAACACATTTACGGTTTTGATTCTGCCGCCATGCAGCGCAACAAAGTCTTGCGCAATACCTATTGGCTGCTGGCGATGAGCCTGGTGCCTACTGTGTTGGGTGCCTGGCTGGGGGTGGCTACGGGCATCACCCAAGCGTTAAGCGGTGGTTTGGGGCTGATAGTATTTTTGGGCGGTGCTTTTGGGTTCATCTATGCCATTGAAAAAACAAAAAATTCTGCAACAGGTGTGCCTGTGTTATTGGGTTTTACGTTTTTCATGGGGTTGATGCTCTCTCGCATGATTGCCATGGTGCTGGGTTTTAAAAACGGGCCTGACCTCATCATGACCGCATTTGGTGGAACTGCAGGTGTGTTTTTGGTCATGGCCAATTTGTCTGGCATCATCAAGCGAGACCTTTCAGGCATGGGGCAATGGCTGTTTGTGGGGGCATTGGCCATTATGGTCGGTGGCATTGTCAATGTGTTTGTAGGTTCTACGGCGGGCATGATGGCCCTCTCGGTCGCAGCCATTGGGGTGTTCAGTGCCTACATGCTGTATGACCTGAAACGCATTGTGGATGGTGGTGAAACCAATTACATCAGCGCAACGCTCGCCCTTTATTTGGACATTATCAATGTGTTCCAAAGTTTGCTGGCTCTGCTTGGCATTTTTGGTGGCGAACAGGATTGATCCCAGTCAAGTCAAAAATTAGCCTTTTTGACTTGACACACCGTGCTATCCAGTCGAATTTGAATTGCCACCATGCATAAAGTTCCACTGATGGTTTGCACGGCGTTGTTGTTGTCGGCTTGTGATTTAAGTATGCTGGGCCTGGGGCCTGATCCACGCGTTGCACAAAAGGAAGCTGAAGCCCGCGCAACAGGTGGTGCCTGCCGTTATGGTATGCGCGGTATCGAGGACTGTTACACCCTGAACAGGGGGGTAAATAAATCGGCCATTTTTGAGGGGTGGCGTGAAATGGATGTCTATATGCGCGAGAACAAAATTGAAGGGGTTCGCGCAGTCATTCCATTGCCACCTGAGCCGCCACCTTCAGCACCTGTTTCTGTTTCTGCACCCCCTGCTAACGATGCAGCGGACGAGGTCATAGAGGAAACAGTGCCTCGTGGCAAGGCCAAGAAGGCCGCGGCTCATTAGAAAAGCTCCCAATGACCCTGTCCTACACGCCCATTACCTACACCCTATCAAACACAGCCACACTTTCCACATGCGCCGTGTGGGGAAACATATTGATGATTCCTGCGCTTGAACACAGATAGCCTGCCTGATGCACCAAAAGGCCGGCATCTCTGGCCAATGTGGCTGGATTGCAACTGACATAGACGATGCGCTTTGGAAGTTGCCATGCGTGTGCGTCGCCAATGGCCTGTTGATACAACCCCGCCAACGATCGCACCAGCGCCAATGCGCCTTCGCGCGGCGGGTCTATCAGCCATTTGTCTGCCACGCCATCTTTTTGCAAGACTTCAGGTGTCATTTCAAATAAATTTCTTGCTATAAATGATGTAGCTGCTAACGTATGATGGACGTGGGTTTGCGCCCTATTTTCCATAAAATTTTGACGTGCCCGATGCACCAGCGTTTCACATCCTTCCACGCCAAAAACCTGACGCGCCAAAGTGGCAATGGGCAGTGTGAAATTGCCCAGACCGCAAAACCAGTCCATCACCCTTTCATGGGATTCAATGGCCAATAAGCGTACAGCCATCGACACCAACACCTGATTGATGTGAGGATTGACCTGTGTAAAATCTGTGGGCATAAAAGGCAGGGTCAGGCCAAATTCAGGCAAGGTGTAGCGCAACGGTCTTGCATCGTCGTTATCGAGCAAATGGATCGTTTGTGGTCCTTGGGGTTGTAACCACCATTGCACACTTTCATGCTCATGGGCAAAAGCACGCAACTTGTTCAGGTCGCCCCCACTCAATGGCATCAAGTGCCTTAACACCAAAGCGATCACATCATCACCACACGCCACCTCAATTTGCGGACAGGTGTCGTTTGCATCCAAAGATGCTATCAACAGACGCAAAGGCAGCAGCATGGCACTGACTCGTGCAGGCAAGATGGGGCATTGCTGCATGTCTGCCACAAAGCTGCTTTTTCGCTCACGAAAACCAATCAGAACCGTATCTTTCTGGCGAACATGGCGCACTGAGAGACGGGCACGATCTCGATAGCCCCACGTTGGCCCCTGTATGGGGCGCAAAATCAACTCGGGTTTGACGCGGCCCAAATGCCATAGGTTGTCTTCAAGTGCGCGCTGTTTGACGGCTACTTGAGCATTACCATGCAAGTGCTGCATTTTGCAGCCCCCACATGCGCCACGGTGCAGGCCAAAATGGGGGCAGACAGGCGTGACCCGCTGCGAAGATTCCTGGTGAATACGGATCAGGGTGGCTTGTTCCCAGTTGTTTTTTTTGCGGTTGATGTTGGCAGTGACAGATTCAAAAGGCAAAGCGCCCTCGATAAAAACCACCTTGCCCTCGGTATTGTGTGCAATGCCTTGGGCATCAAGGTCAAGAGACTCAACGTGTAACCGGTCAGAAGTTGACATCAACGCAGGCCATGCAGACACACTATCCTATCGTGCCGGTAAATACTTGAGGGGATCAACAGGTTTGCCTTGCCGCCTGAGTTCAAAGTGCAGTTTGACCCTGTCTGCGTCGCTGTTACCCATGACGGCAATTTTTTGGCCTTTCAATACCGATTGATCTTCTTTAACCAGTAAAGTTTGATTGTGTGCATAAGCTGTTAAAAAAACGTTGTCATGCTTGAGAATAATCAAGTTACCGTAACCCCTTAAGCCGGCACCCACATAAACAACACGCCCATCAGCGGCCGCCACGACGGGTGCGCCTGCCTTGCCGTCAATATCCAGGCCTTTGTTTTTGATTTCGTCAAAACCAGCCAGAACTTCCCCTGATGCAGGCCACATCCAGTGAATCTCTGCCGCGGGTGCAGTGCTGGTTGTGGGTGGCGAAGCAGCGGATATTGCGCCACGAGCTGCACTGGATGCTGCTGGTTTTGTTGAGCTGGCAATGACCACGGGACCGGTCACTGGCTTGATTTGCACTTGCGTGTTGACAGGCGGTACAACCCGCAGCACTTGACCCACTTCAATCCGATTGGGGTCAGATACCTGACTCCAATGGGCAATATCACGCAATGACTGACCATGCTCCATTGCAATGCGAATCAGGGTGTCGCCAGGTTTGACGGTGTAATAACCCGGATTGCCTGCATTTTCAAACCCCAATGGGAGCTTGACAGCAGGTGTGATCATTCCAGATGCGCCAAAACGCGTGCCCCTGTCTTCAACCGGTGCATGGTTCAAACGTGTGCTGCTGCATCCCAGCATCAACAGAGCCGCCAAATTGACAGCCAAAGCACAAGCCAATTGATTTTTGAAAAGCATCATCCTAAATTCCCGTGATGTGATTGAGATCACAGATAGACTGTACCCAATCCTTTAAGTGTGCATGATCCGTCAAGTCAATTTGAAGGGGTGTCACAGAAATATACCCTTGTGCCGTTGCATGAAAGTCGGTGCCATCGGCATCGTCTTTGGCTTGGCCGGCTGCACCAATCCAATACATGGTTTGACCATGCGGGTTTTTTTGGGTAATGACGGCTTCAGCCGCATGTCGCCGACCCAATCGACACAACTTGAACTGCCCCATCTGATTCAAAGCCACACCGGGTAGATTAACATTCAATAACCATGGCGTCTGCCCAATCAAGTCTTGCTCTTTCAGGTAAGTCACCATCTCGCGAACCTTTGATGCGGCTGCATCAAGATGTCTCCAATCATGCTCCACTTGAGAAAATGCAATGGCGGGTATGCCAAACAAATACCCTTCCATGGCAGCTCCGACCGTGCCGGAATAAATGGTGTCATCGCCCATATTGGGACCGTTGTTGATGCCTGACACCACCAGATCAGGGCGGTAATCGAGCAAACCCGTCAAGGCAATATGCACGCAATCAGCCGGTGTGCCATTGACATACCTGAACCCATTGACCGCTTGCGTGACATACAAAGGCGTATGCAAGGTGAGCGCGTTGGACTTGGCACTGTTATTGTGCTCTGGCGCGACCACCTCCACTTGCGCCATGTCTTTGAGGGCGTTGTAAAGCGCCACAATGCCGGGGGCTTGAAATCCGTCGTCGTTTGAAATCAGAATTCTCATGACATGTCCTATGCCTAACCCTGACAAAAGCGCACCCACGCCGCCAGCGACAAGGCCAAGCAACAGGCCCATCCCGAAAAAAGCCAGCGCCACAAGGCAAACCGAGGCACAAAACCCACGCCATGCACCAAGCCGGCACTCATCGCCCAAAAAATGACCGAGGCCAAACCGTGGTCAGCTTTTCCGTTGGATGATGCAAACATGAAAGGATAGAAACTTCCACCCAAAATGATGACCAAAGCGATACCCAAACTCAAAGGATGCCAAGGTGTCGCATGGGCATCAGGCAATGTGTCTGACTGATTCATTCATTTTTGCCACGCGAGGCTTCCCTGGCTTCTTGGTGTTCACCCCATAAGCCGGTCATGATGGCAAATAAAACTGCAAATGCAATGCCCAACACCCAAGCAAAATACCACATAAAAAACCTTTCTTTCAGTAAGCAGCGTGTTCGTGCTCTTGCACATAAGCGGCAGTCACTTTGCCGCGCATCACACTGTAAGCCCATGATGTATAAAAGACAATCAAGGGCATAAAAATCAGAGTGACCCAAAACATGATGTTCAGTGTCATGTGACTTGACACACTGTCCCAGACCGTCAGACTGGCCGAGGGCATGGCGCTGGAAGGCATGACAAACGGAAACATCGACGCGCCCGCCGTGCCTATCACCCCCAGGAGTGCGAACGACGATGCGACAAAGGCGCACAAGGTTCGGCCACGGGCAAGCCATAGTGCCGCAGCAGCAGCGCCCAACACCCCCAAAGCTGGCAAGAGCCACATCAGGGGCTGGTGACCATAATTGGCCATCCAGGCGCCAGCCTCACGAACCACCGTTTTGGCCAAGGGGTCAGATACGCCCGACGAATTGATGACCGAGGTGATGCGATAACCATCAATCGCCTGTAGCCACACCCCCGCAGCCACAAACGCCAGAATCATGACCACTGCAGCACCTTTGGCAGCCTGGGTGGCGCGCTCCTGAATAATGCCCTCAGTGCGGTGTGCCAGATAAGTGCCGCCATGCATCGTGATCATGGCGCTGCTGACCACACCTGCGAGTATGGCAAAGGGGTTGAGTAGTTGCCAGAATGTGCCGGTGTAGGTGGAGACCAGGTAGGCGTCAAAATGAAAAGGAACACCCAGCAGCAAATTGCCAAATGCCACGCCAAAAATCAGTGGTGGCACTGCACCCCCCACAAACAAACCCCAGTCCCAAACACTGCGCCAGGTGCTGTTGTTGATTTTGCTTCGGTAATCAAACCCCACCGGCCTGAAAAACAAGGACCACAACACCACCAACATCGCCCAATAAAAACCACTGAATGCCGTGGCATAGACGAGCGGCCAGGCAGCAAAAATGGCACCGCCACCGGTGATAAACCAAACTTGGTTGCCATCCCAGTGGGGACCTACCGTGTTGATGATCACACGGCGCTCTATGTCACTGCGGCCAACAAATGGGAGCAGCGTACCCACGCCCATGTCATGACCGTCCATGATGGCAAAGCCTACCAGCAAGACACCTATCAGAAGCCACCAGATGATTTTTAAGGTTTCATAGTCAAACATGATCTTGCCTTTCAGGTAGGTGCAGGTGCAGGAACAGAGTGAGAAACACTTTCGTTTTGATAGCGACCTGTACCCAGACTGCCAGGTCCCATGCGGGCAAACTTCAGCATCAAAAACATTTCAACCACCAGCAACATAGTGTAAAAACCGACGAAGCCCGCCAGCGATCCATACAGGCTGCCTACACTGAGCGTAGAGACGGACATGTGCGTGGGTAGAACTTCGTAAATGGTCCAGGGCTGGCGACCATACTCTGCCACAAACCACCCCAGTTCACAGGCCAGCCAAGGTGCAGGCAGCATCCACAGCGCAGATTTCAGCAATAAGGGAGGGTGCTTGTCAGCAGATTTGAGTGTGCTGTAAAAAGCCATACCAAACAAGGCCAACATCGCAAACCCCAGACCTACCATGACGCGAAAACCCCAGAACATCAAGGCGACCCGTGGCACAGTGTCATTCACTGCCTTGTCAATCATCTCTGGAGTGGCAAAACTGACATTTTGAACATATTTTTTAAGTAGAAAACCAAAGCCCAAATCGGATTTGTACTGCTCAAACGTTTGTTTGGCTTGCGCATCATCACGATGGGCGCGCAAGGATTCAAGGGCAGTCACAGCCACTATACCCCTCACAATGCGTTCACGATTTTTGGCTTTGATCTCGTGAATACCGGGGATTTCTTTGGTCAGGGAGCGAGTGCCAATCAAGCCCATCACCCAGGGAATACCAATTTCCCAGTTATTTTTCTGACCCACTTCATCAATGCTGGCCAGTAGTGTCAGACTTGCCGGTGCGGGCTTGGTTTCCCACATGGCCTCCATCGCTGCCAACTTGGCATGTTGAGCCTCAACCACCGTGTAACCTGACTCATCACCCAACACAATGACGCTAAGCACCGAAGCCAGACCAAAAGCCGCTGCGACACCAAAACTGCGCTTGGCAAATTCAACATCGCGCTTTTTAAGCAAATACCAGCTCGAAATGGACAGGACAAACATGGCACCAGTGGTGTAACCCGCTGACACTGTATGAACAAACTTGGCCTGCGCACCAGAGTTAAATAGTACAGCCCAAAAACTGGTCATTTCCATGCGCATGGTTTGATAACTGAACTCTGCCCCCACCGGGTTTTGCATCCAGCCGTTTGCTATCAAAATCCACAACGCTGACAAATTGGTGCCGACCGCCATCAGCACAGTAACCAACAAATGTTGGGGTTTGGAAAGCCTGTCCCATCCAAAAAAGAACAGGCCAATCATGGTGGACTCCAGGAAAAACGCCATCAAGCCTTCAATAGCCAGCGGTGCTCCGAAAATGTCGCCCACATAATGAGAATAATAAGCCCAGTTAGTGCCAAACTGAAACTCCAGGGTGATGCCGGTTGTCACGCCCAAGGCAAAGTTAATACCAAAGAGTTTGCCCCAAAATCGCGTCATATCTTTCCAGACTACCTTGCCTGTGGTCAGATAAATGCTTTCCATAATGACCAGCATCCACACCATGCCCAGTGTCAAGGGCACAAACAGAAAGTGATACATCGCAGTCGCTGCAAATTGCAAACGTGACAAATCTACCAGTTGGTCAGAAATCAAGGGAGTTCTCCTGGGGTTGGGTTCAAACTTTGGGATGATAAAAACTGGTCAGCGATCCTGTGTTCATCGACCGTCACACGCTGATCACGCACAAACACCCACCACAAGGCGACCAGCACAGCCAATTTGATCAGCAGCACAAGGGCGAGTTTGGTAACAAGATACCTGTCAATGGGCTTCATGAAATGATTTATGCACAATTATGTGCTATTATTTACATAGCTACTAACGCAGACTGGCTCTACGTTACAGGCCAATTTTCCATCTAAAAACTGTACTGGCTCAAGCCGTCGCCAGGTCGTCCCATGCCCTGAGGGCTTCGGCTACATACATCAGGCCGGGGCCGCCGCCCATATAGACACACACCGACAACATCTCTTCAAACTCAGCCTTGGTGCAGCCGAGCTTGTGCAATGCCTTGACATGAAAACCAATGCAGCCCGAGCAATGTTGAGTCACACCAATGGCCATGGCAATCAACTCTTTGGTTTTGGCACTCAAAGTACCTTCGGCCATGGCCGAGCGCGCAAGCTGACCAAAGCCCTGCATGGCATCGCTTTGTGATTTGCGAAACGGGCCAAGACTTGAATTGATATTTTGGGTCAATTCAGCATGTTCAAATGTACTCACGATTATTCTTTCTTTGTTACTACTAAAAATTTACACATCGATGATTTACGATAGATTTCCACGTAAAAACGCTCAATATTCAAGCTATTTTTATTTGACAAACAGCCCCATGATGACCCGCTTGCACAAAATAATACCACCACGTTTTTGCTCTGAAAACAACCAGCACTGAATGCCTTGCAGAAAACCGCCGCATGGCGCGAAGTGTAAACGCCCCAAAATCAAGGTTGCGGACAGGTTCAAAAATATGTTGCCTTATCCTATGATGACGGCATTCAACCTAAGGCAATCGCACTTGCAATGTCACCACCATGATTCCAGAAATTGGACACTTTTCACTGATTCTTGCCCTATTTGTTGCCTTCATCACAGGCATCTTAGGACGTAAAAGAACAAAGAAAACAATAGCAATGTATCCTTATCCCATAAGGGCTACAGGCACTTTTTATGGGTAAAAAATTCTTTCATCATTCGGGGTGGCCAGGATGCCATAACAGTTGGAAATGCCAATCAGCAAATCAATCTTGTAGATTTCAGAACAACCCGGACGCGATGTTGACAGTGAGCGCAAGCAGTGTGGTGTTGAAAAAAAATGCCAACACACAATGCACCAGCCCTGTTTTACGCATTCTCCGACTGGAGAAGCTGACATCCGCCGTTTGGCCAGAGGTGCCGATGACCACAGCGACATACAGAAAGTCACCATAGTCAGGAGAGTGACCGCCAGGAAAGTCCAGGCCTCCATGCACACCATTGATTTCTGCAACGTAATAGTCGTGTGCATAGTGCAAGGCAAACATGACTTGAGTAAAAATCCAGGATGTCACGATGGTCAGTGCGGCCAACCCAATATGGGTGTATCGCGTTGTACCCTGGAGTTCCTTGGCAACCGCCAATTCAGCCACAATGGCGCCGAGACACATACATGCCGACAACACCACCAGAATCAAAACGGGTAAACGTCCTTCGTCGTGCTGCAATGCACGTATGCGCATCCTTTCGTGGGTGGAGCAAAACATCATCCAGGCGGCAAGCATCAGGTACAGGCCAGCGCCAACGTTCCAGCCTACGATGGATTTTGTGATCTGTTGATGAATCCACTGGTCGGGCAGAAGAAAAACCGTTGCACAACCCAGCGTAATACTCAGGAACAGATAGGGGCGCGCCAAGATTGCCCTTAGGATATGGTCAACAATAAGTTGTGCATTTGGCCGTCAGAGTTAAAGATGCAATGCCAAGCACAAATCGCGCAGTGTGGCCCAGTCACATCATCGATTTGTAACGATGCAGTGCGCCCAAATCTGACGGGGTGCGATTCAAAGGACAGTTTCCAACACTTTTAATGATACCCACCATGATTCCAGAGATTGGACATTTTTCGTTGATTTTTGCCATTTTTGTTTCCTTTATCACAGGCATACTGGGTTTAACGAGTGGGCAATCAGGATCACCCCGCTTATTGTTGCTCTCAAAAATACTCCCCATTTTTACGAGGGATCGAACAGCATTAAAGTTGCAACATGTGAGAAGTCCCTTAGGTCAGACCTTGGTTAAAACCGGTACTCAGGCTTTATGGTTACTCACAACGCTATCGTTTTTTTGTTTGTTGTATGCGTTTTACACCAACGATTTTTCGGTGTTGTCTGTGGCCCAGCATTCCAACACTGCGTTGCCTGACATCTATCGTATAGCCGCCATTTGGGGTGGGCATGAAGGCTCTTTGCTGCTGTGGCTGGTGATACTTTGCACATGGATGATGGCTGTGTCTCTTTTTTCGCGCCAAATACCTCCTGTCATGGTGTCTTACATTTTGGGTGTGATGGCGCTATTGGCATTTGGATTTTTATTATTGACAGAGCTGACATCCAACCCGTTTGTTCGTCTCCAAGACATTCCAGACAATGGGCGCGACCTGAATCCTTTGCTTCAAGATCCCTGGTTTATTTTCCACCCGCCTTTGCTTTACATGGGTTATGTGGGGCTGTCGATTCCTTTCGCATTTTCAATGGCAGCCTTGGCCTTGGGTCGGATCGATACCCTGTGGGTCTGCTGGGTTCGTCCCTGGACAACGGTTGCCTGGATTTGCCTAACCCTGGGCATTGCCTCAGGTTCATGGTGGGCTTACAGCGAATTGGGGTGGGGCGGCTGGTGGTTTTGGGATCCCGTTGAAAATGCTTCTTTTTTACCTTGGCTGGTGAGCACGGCCTTGATTCACACGCTGGCAGTGACTGAAAAAAGAGGATTGATGAGTAGCTGGACTATTTTGCTGTCGCTGGTGGCATTTTCTTTGTGTCTGCTGGGTATTTTTCTAGTGCGCTCTGGCATTTTGACATCGGTTCATGCCTTCACATCTGACCCACGGCGTGGCATTTTTATTTTGTTGTTTTTGTCTGCTGTGGTGGGAAGTTCTCTCGTGTTGTTTGCCAGACGCTCCCACACACTGCACAGTGATGGCCGTATGGGTTGGATTTCACGTGAAACTTTTTTGCTGATGAACGCCACTTTACTGGCCACTGCTGCTGCTACTGTGCTTTTGGGCACTTTGTATCCCCTGATGATGAATGCCCTCGACCTGGGGCAATTGTCTGTGGGGCCGCCTTATTTCAATCGCGTGTTTACACCCCTCATGATGCCGGTTCTATTTTTGATGGCCGTCGGCTCTTGTGCCTATTGGCAACATGACAGCGTGGCGCGATTAACCCAATATCTGTGGCCTGTGGGGATGGTTTCGGTCATGCTGGGTTGTGTTGCACCTTGGTTAGCTGGGTTAGCTGATCATGGGTCTATTCTGGCTGCATTGGCACTCTCACTGGCGGCCTGGATTGTGTTGGCCTCTTTTTTACAGATGTGGCAACAATTTAAAACCATGCCGCTGTCGCTTTGGGGTATGCATGTGGCGCATATTGGAATGGCTATTTGTGTGGTGGGTATAACCATGGTCATGACTTATGAAACATCGAAAAATGTGCGAATGGCTGTGGGTGACACTGTTTCAATCGGCGGCTATACATTGCGATTGACAGGCATTCACAAAAGTACAGGTCCTAATTTCAATGCAGATATTGGCACTCTTGAACTGATTCACGGCAACAAAATTCTGGGCATCATGCGCCCTGAAAAGCGATATTATTTTTCATCTTCCATGCCCATGACTGAAGCTGCCATTGATAGCGGGTTGACAGGCGATGTTTATGTGTCACTGGGTGAGGCGCTTCATCATCCACCCGCCTGGGCTATTCGCGTGCATCACAAGCCCTTTGTGGTCTGGATTTGGGGAGGATGCCTGTTCATGGCACTGGGTGGCATGGTGGCAGTAGGAGACAAACGCTATCGCAAAAATAACGTGACAGCCCCATGAAAAAAGCCTCTATCCCTTTGGGCATTTTTGTTGTTTTACTGGTCTTTTTGGTCAAAGGCTTGTTCCATGATCCGCACCTTGTACCCTCACCGCTGATGGATAAGCCAGTGCCTGATTTTGTGGCATCTGTTCTCCATCAGCCTACTCGAAAACTGACCCCAAAAGATATGCTGGGCAACGTGTGGCTACTCAACGCCTGGGCATCGTGGTGTGCGACTTGCCGTGAAGAACATACTGTTTTGCTTGAATTGGCAAAAAGCAAAATCATACCCATGGTGGGGTTAGATTACAGAGATAAAGAAGAAGATGGAAAATATCTGCTGATGCGTTTTGGTAACCCTTACGATGTGACTGTGTCAGACAGGGATGGGAAAATGGGGATAGATTTTGGTATTTATGGTGTGCCTGAGAGTTTTTTAATTGACAAGGCGGGCATAATTCGCTACAAACATGTTGGGCCATTAACATTGGAAGTATTGCACAATCATATATTACCAATGATTCATCAACTGCAAAAATGGTAACCGTTTAGACCCCCTGACCACATTCCGTGATGTGTTGCTTGGGAGCGCGGGCATCCCGCCCGCTGCGGGCAAGATGCCCGCGTTCCCAGCTTGGATGCCCATATCCGCGACGGATGGCTGTGATGGGGTCTAAACGGTTACCCCAGATGTCGTCATTCCCGCGAAGGCGGGAATCCAGTGTATTTTGGTCTTTATGGATACAAAAAGTCAGTCTGGATTCCCGCCTTCGCGGGAATGACGGTGGCGGGGTCTAAACGGTTACCAAAAATGAAATTTTGGATTGGCTTTTTTTTGTGCTGGCAATTATTTTCAGTCACCGATGCCCGTGAAGCACCTCTCTTGGCACTTGACTCTGCAGTAGAGCAACGCCTCAATGCCATAACACAAGATTTTCGCTGCCTGGTGTGTCAAAACGAATCCATGGCGAATTCACAGGCTGACCTGGCACAAGACTTACGCCGTGAAATTCGTCATTTGATTCAATCAGGAAAAACTGATGATGACATCAAAGAATTTTTGGTCAATAGATACGGTGATTTTGTACTGTATCAACCGCCATTAAAACCCGTCACATGGCTATTATGGTGGGGGCCTTTGTTGATATTATTATGTGCTGTTTTTTTAATGATACACACTGTCAACTTCTCGAAAAAAGTAACACATCAATGACCTAGGCGTATCAACGCTCGAACAGTTGTATCGTTCCCACGCTCCTGCGTGGGAACGATAAAACATAGGCCTCTAACGCCCGTCCCACTTGCGTAGAGTGCTATGATTTTTGTAACTTAGGTCAGACATGCCAGACACCGCATCACTTTGAAACGCACCCAATCGCGCCCGTCCCACTACCCACACCATTTGAAGCTGATAACATGACGACCTTTGCAAATTTGGGTGTTGTCCATGTCTCATCACACACTTTTCCAGTCCATTTTTCAGCGCAGCGCCATCCTTGTGGCGCTGATGTTTATGCCCCAGGTGCAGGCTGAGAGCAACGATAATTTTTTTACCAACGGTGTGACCCCCAGCCACGAAAGAGCTGCCGGAGTTCGCGAGACTGAAGAAAAAACAACCCGCGCCAGAGTGGGGGCGGCACCCAAAACACCTGCTGTCAAAACCATCACCAACTTCACGCAGGCCTTGCGCTGTATGGACGAGTTATTTTTGTCCAATGGCAAACGGGGCATTGTGATCACATCGGCAGGCATTCCTGATAACACCGGCAAGGCAAAAGCGGGCGACAAAGAAATGATGATCTCGGCCTTGTCCAAAATGACCATGAAGAGCAATGCCTTTGAATTCATCGATTTGACCGCAGGTACATTTGGAGAAAACGACCTGGTCACGCTGTTTGAACTCAAAGGCAAGGGCAATACCAAAATTCCAGACTATTACATTCGAGGGGCAGTCACCCAGCTTGACGATAACGCGGTGCGTGAAAGTAAAGGCGCAGGCCTGGCATTGCCATTTTTGGACATAGGTTACGCCAAAGAGCAATCCTTCAATTTGATCAGTGTCGATATGAGCGTGGGAGATGCCGCCACACGGCGCATTCTTCCTGAAACCAACACATCCAATACCATGATCATCACCAACAGTGGCAGATCAGGCGAAGCCGGTGGAAAAGTCATCAAAATGGGGCTGAATTTCAACAAGGATTTAAGCCGAACAGAAGGGTTGGGGGCAGCTTACAGAACCTTGATTGAACTGGGTTTGATTGAGGTTTTAGGCAAATTTACGCGGGTGCCCTACTGGAAATGTCTTGACATTGAATCCACCAACCCCGAACTTCTGGATCAGGTGCGCGAGTGGTATGACGTGGCATCTGACAAAGAGCGTGTTTTGTTCATTCAGCGTAAACTTGCAGGCATGAAACGCTACAAAGGCACCCTGGACGGTCTGATGAATGACGATCTCAAAAGCGCCATCGCCGAATACCAGGCTTATGTGGGTCTGATTGCGGATGGAAGGGTTAATTTTGATCTGTATTTCAACCTGAAAGACGACACTCAAAATGAACTGGCGGCTCTTCCCCTCTCACCGCCTGCAGCCGCGCCGAACATGGTGGCAGTGACCATGCCCCCCATGCCGGTCACTGCTGTGCCTGAGTTCAAGACTGCATCCCCGTCGCCTTTTGCCATTCATTTGATGAGTGACAAGGGTGGCCGTCCCACTTACAAAGTGGGTGATTTTCTCAATTTGCAAATGTCGGTGAACAAATCTGGATTTGCATCATGTTTTTATGAAGACACCGATCGCAATACGGTGCGTATTTTTCCCAATCGATTCTTTAGCAATTCCCAGTTGTCTGGCAATTTCCAAATCCCTCTGCCCACAGGCGGTTTCAAGATCAGGTTTGACAAACGGGGACGTGAACGGGTGGCCTGCGTTGGCTCTGACCGTGAACTTATTTTCCCCTCGGGTTTGGCAGGACGTAAAGATTTAAGTCCACTGCCGGTTCATTCACTTGATGAATTAATGGGGCAATTCAAGACAAGCAATCCAGAGCTGACCACCAGCATGGTTGATATTTCTGTCCAGTAAATCAGGTCATATCCTTTTCAAAGGTCGTTGATGAAACTCATCACGCTATGGATAGGGGTGCTGTGTGCAACACATCTGTGCATCGCACGCGCTGACGATACTTCGCTAAGTGAGGGTATCTTGTTGGCCGGAGAGATTATTCTGACCCCTTCAGGCAAAACCGTCAACAACAGTGCTGAGGCATCCCACAATATCAACAAAGCCAGGTCGCATCTTGATGAAGGGGATCGTCCTTGGGTGGCACCTTCTGAGCTTGAACCTTGGGAAGAAAATGGCCTATTCTCCAGACCCGGTTGGGGAATACTACCGGATAACCGGACGAAAGCACAGAATTATTTGGATAAAACCCATTCAGATGACATCAAAAGCACCCTACCGCGTGTACCCGGTCAAGTGATACCCAGGTCTGACTCCCCCCGGAAAAATGTGGAAAGAAACCTGAATCGAGCGCATCACTATTTGAACGGCACATCTGCATCAGGCCATAAGGTGAGAACTACTGTGAAATGGGGAACAACGGTACCCGTTGAACATACGAGTGGTGTTGCCGTTCTCAACGGTCAAGTCTATGTGGATGGCAAACAGGTTCCAAACGGACAAACGATTTATACATCCCCCACCACCCAGAAAACATATTTGATTCATTGGGGAAAACATGACAATATCAGCGTTCAGGAACAGTAAGACAGTAAGGATATGGTCAATAATAAGTTCCGCATTTGGCTCGTCAGATTTGGGCGCACTGCGTCGTTACAAATCGCTTATGTGGCTGTGCCACACCGCACGATTTGCGCCTAGCATTGCACCCCAACTTTAACGGCCAAATGCGGAACTTACTGTTGACCATATCCTAAGGGTAGGGTCGTAACTGTTTAGACCCCCCCCCTGTGAAACACTGTGATTTTTGCGAAGGTCACAAGCTGTCGTCATTCCCGCGAAGGCGGGAATCCAGTGCATTTGGGGTTTTCAGAATAAAAAGACTGTCTGGATTCCCGCCTTCGCGGGAATGACGGTGGTAGGGTATCTAAACGGTTACGTAGGGTCAAGCTATAGACTTGAAATTTACAAACAAGGTCATGAAATGTCAAAATTTATATTTGCGTTGAATCTGAAACGAGTCACATCCTGGTTTATGGTGATTCTTTTTTTGAGTCCCTGTGCAGCCTGGAGCCTGAATGTGGCATCTGGCAATTTTGAAACCATTTTGAATGCCCAAAGCAAGACACTGGTCGTCTGGAAGTTTTTTGACAATCCAAAATTATTTATTTTTGATTTTCCAAGTTTGACCCACCAAGGCAACACGTTCAACCGCATCACCCAGTTTATTGAGCAGGTTCAGCAACGCAATGGCTATCCTGTTGTTATGTCAAACACAGCCTTTGCCCAGTATCTGGTATCGTTAAGGCGAACACAGGCTGATTTTGCGTTTGGACATGATGTGTTGGTGAGCGAGTTGGTTCAGTTTTACAATTTTGCAGACCGTGACAAAATAGAATTATTTCCTGAAGAAATTGTTTTGCGGGATTTTCTGCTTCAACAAGGTTTTATAAAATTATGGCGTGGCTTTTACCAAACCTTGCAACCTGACATTGTGGTGTTATCCATACCACAAGAGCAACCGCAGCGAGAAAATGAACCTGTGGTGACTGAATTAGCCCGTCGTACCATTTTGCTGCATGAAATTTCGCATGGCGAATACTATACCAATCCTTATTATGCCAACTACTGTCGTCATTTCTGGAAAACATCACTCAATGATGGTCAACGACATTCTTTTATTCAGTTTTTCAAAAAATACAACTATGATGTGACTTCTGGTGATTTGCTGGTCAATGAAATGCAAGCCTATTTGATGTTTACACCTGACTCACATTCGTTCAATGCCAAAAAATTGGGGGTGAGTGAAGACAACTTGCAATCCATGCGAATGATGTTTCGTCAAGGCAAACCACCCACTCAACTGCCACTACAGTAATTTTAAGGGAGTATTCCGATGAATCATGGTCGTCCATATCAACTGGTTTTTTATATGCTGGTCATGATTCATGCCAGCGCTTTTGCTCAAACAAGTCAGAGTCAAATCAAAGGCAATACTGAAATTAATGTAGTCACCGAAAATACGACAGCCATTGCCACAGGTCAAAATACCGTGGCCCGAAATCGTATTGGTGTCGTGCAAGGGTCAAAGAAAGGAAATACTAAAATCAATATCAGCGCGACCAACGTCACCACCGTGGTGGGCGGTCGTAACAAAAAGGCTTGTACAAATATTGGGAGCATTGTCAGCGATGAATGCAAATAAATTCTTGGGTAAATGCCTGGTGTTAATTTCTGCCATGGTGTGGGTGGCAGGCTCTTGTTTTGCTTATCAAAATCTGGACGCACACGGGCAAAGCAAGGTGGGCAAGGCCATGGCCAAAAAATGGTCTCAAACAGACACCAGTCAGGATGGCTACCAAGCCCAACAGAACAAAAGTGTCGTGAATATCGGCAGTCAAAAATCTGGAAATTGTGTGGTCAATGTTGGCACAACGCAAAAGGGACAAAAAGCCCCGAAAGATGTTGTCGTGACGACCAAAGAGGTTATCAACGTTTGCAAGTGAGGAAAATTATGAACTACAGAACGGGTTGGATGGATGCTGCCGTCATCTTTGCGCTGCTTGCAGTGGGCAGTGTTTCAGCTTTTGACAAGAGCGACGAAGCCAAATTCAAGGCGCTTGAAAAAGCCATGAGTACCCCCACTTCCACTGGTAAAAAGCCGCATCAGTCAAGGGCTATTGTGTTTGACAATGAACCACTTGCACCCGGTGACGGTGTTGATTCCAAACCAGTCAATATTGCAGACTGCGCTGCATTACCACCCGATGTTAATTCTGTTGCCGTTGATTTTGTCGTTCAATTCAAGGTAGGCAGTGCGGATATTGCACCTTCTTCACAGCCCTTGTTGCGACAAATTGCCAAAATACTGGCTATATCTCCTGATCACTGCGTTATTGTTGAGGGGCATACCGATGTATCGGGTAATGCAGATAGGAATATGACTTTATCGCGCCATCGCGCTGACGCTGTTGTTGAATTTATGGTCGAAAAAATGGGGCTTGAACACCGTCGATTGGTTCCTATCGGCAAAGGCTCTACAGACACCCTCAAGAACCTCGCTCCACAAGACCCAAAAAACCGTCGTGTGGTATTCAAGGTCGTCGGATAATGACGTTTATTTAACCCAGGAGAATAGATATGCGATTTGTTTCTTTATTCATGGCATCTGCCATCATGGCTGTTTCAGCTTTTCCGGCTTTTGCACAAAATGCGCAACGTTCCAGTAATGCCCAGGGCGTTCAAATTCAGGGCAATACCGAAATCAAGGCCGAACAGGAAAATACAACGGCCATTGCTGTCGGCAAGGGCAATACTGCCACCAATATGGCGGGCGCCATTAAGGGGGATACTCAAATTCAGGGTAATACCAAAATCACAGCCTCACAAAAGAATGCAACTGCAGTGGCTGAAGGTAAGGATAACAAGGCTTCCAACGAAGTTGGCGTTATAGGTGGTCAGTAATTTTTATATTTTTTTATGGAGTTTTATATGAAGGCTAAACTTTTCATCGCAACCCTTTGTGCTTTTTCGTCATTGACTGTACTGGCACAAACGTCCCAAGCCACTCGGCAAGGCGCCATGGGCTCGTCCAACGACAAGGGCGTTCAAATTCAAGGCAACACAGACATCAAGGCGACTCAGGAAGAGGCTGCCGCTGTGGCTGCCGGTGTGGGAAACACAGCCCAAAATGCCGCAGGCACGGTTAAAAGTGGCGTTCAAATTCAAGGCAATACAACCGTCAAAGCCAAACAAAAGAAAACAACCGCTGTGGCAGTAGGCAAGCACAACAAAGCTGCCAACGAGGCCGGGGTGATTGAAGGCAAGTAAGCTCTCTTGACTCACTAAAAAAACCGCCGAATGGCGGTTTTTTGTTTGAAATGATTGCCACTTTGTTTATGAAACATGGTGCATGAAAACACCCTCTAAGGCGCATGGAATAAGCGTTGGTAGCTATTGCTTTAATAGCAAATATCCTTGCCGATTCAAAAAGAAGCCGGTACAAAAACGTTTGTGCCTGCGGCATCCTTGCGCCGTGCATAGTCCAGTTGGGCCTGGCGTCTTTTGATGTCAAACTCGGATGCGCTCATTTTGCCGCCTTCCAACGCCATGGCGTAATCAATCAAGGTGTTGCACAACTCCATCTCGGGCACCCTGCCGTAGGGTGCATCGACCAGACGGGTAAAGCACCCTCGGTAATACTCTGACCACTGCATTTGACCCTGCTCTGCCTTTGATCGGGCAGATTGTTCCCACTCGCGGTAGCGCAGGTCGGCGCAAGACGACAGCGTCAAGACCGTGCAGGCCATGCACAGCGCGCGAACCATGGCTGCGGCTCTAAAACGATGCCGGAATGTAGATGGTGGATTTTCTGGATGTGTTGCCATTGCCCTTCTCCTTGGATGTAGTGATTTCATTTTGGCGTTCTTCCAATGCTTTTCTTTCTTTAGCCAGTTTCTCTCTTTCTTCGGCCAGTTTTTTTAATTCTGCTTGGTATGCTTGTGAATCTTGAGGCGCTTGCTCTGCGGAATTGGGATCGGGATTGGGTTTGGGATTGGGCGCTATTTTTTTTATAAATCTGTCCCATAAAGACGTCCCCTCTGCGGGTTTGGCCTCTTCGGCGGGCTGAGTGGCCAGTCGGGCTTTGGCTTCTTCGGCTTGTTGAATCACAACTCTGGCCTTGACCTCTTCAGCCTGTTGAATCACGAGTCTGGCTCTGGCTTCATCCGCTTGTTGAATCACAAGTCTGGCTCTGGCCTCTTCTGCTTGCTGAATCGTGAGTCTGGCTTTGGCTTCTTCAGCTTGCTGCGTCAAGATTCTGACCTTGGCCTCTTTGGCCTGCTGAACAAAAAGGCCGTTGGGGTAGTGGGTCAGGTAGGCGTCAAAGGGGGCGATGATGGGGGAATCCTTGATGGATGCCCACAAAGTTCTTTCCACATCTTCGCCCGAGGACTGTGCGCCACCCCGAAAATAAAAATCACCTTCGATGCTGCCCTCGCTCCAGGGTTCCTGCGCACCACCTGAACCTTCCTTGACACCACGCACGACCTGTTTGAGCATTTGTTCAATGGGTAAATTGGGCATATCCATTGCGGCCAGCAGATTTTGGGTGTAAAGGCCATTTCTACCATCACCATCGCTGGCTGTTGACCCTGGGCGTGTTGCAAAAGAAATCAGTGTGCCTGACGGGGCAGTGACTTTGGCCAAACCGCCTTCCATCGACCGAAAACTGCGTGTGTAGGGATTGTTGCGGCAAGCATCCAGAAAAACCAGATTGAGCCGCGTTTTGGCTTCTTCCATCAGGGCAAAAATTTTGTTGACATCCAGACTTTGCACTGAAACATCGTCTTCCCCTGAAATTTCGTTATCAACTGTCGGAAGGTAGTTCACCCCTTTCAATTGCAGACCATGACCTGCATAAAAGAAGATGGCAACAGCACCCGGTTGAATACGCTCACGAAACTTCCGCAGGGCTTTGCCCATCTCCAAAGTGCGAAGATTTTCGTATTTAATCACCTCAAACCCCAGCTCTTCAAGCTTGGCCGCCATGTCACGCGCGTCATTCACAGGGTTGGGCAAAGGCATTTTTTTGTAACTGGCATTGCCAATCACCAGCGCAATTCTTTGTGCAGAATCGTCTGACGTACTGCGTGTTGGTGCATTACGGGACTTGACACGCGAACCCGCCTGGGCTGTCAGTGCCAGCATCAATACCATCATCAAGATAAACACCATGCGTTTCATATCTCAATGACCTTTGTCTTTACCCCAATAATAAAGGCCGCAAACACCCAGAGGGTGCGCGGCCTTGGTTTTTCCAGCAACACATGATCTTGAAATCTGTGGACTGTGTTGTTATTATTATAAAAATAAGTTAAAAGGTATAACTGATACCGGCAATAAAACCCGAGGTGACATCAGCCGAGCCCATTGACTTGTCATCAATAACCTGGTGCTTTTTCCCCAACGTCAGCACCATATTTTTGGACAAGAGATACCCAAGCCCAAATTCGGTACTTGTGTAATCGCCATTATGTTGAATTGATAAGCCGTCTGATGATTCAAATTTCCAAGAACCATCAATTGACATTGACGCATTGCCATATACAAAAAATTTGGTATCTCCAAGCAACGAACTACCCTGCACACCAAGGATAGTGCTTGTATAGGTGGCAGTGTCTGTATCCCGTTGTACACCGTTTTGCAAACTAGGACAGTCGTAACCACTTCCAACAGCCGCATCACATGCTGTTATTTGGTACGCAGTATTAAATGTTTGTTTTACATTTTTATACCCCAAGCTCACTGTTAAGCCTGGTAAAACATCATAGCCTACAGAAATGTCATACTCTTCACGGTCTATTGGTGTCTCCATGTAATTTACGTTAGCTGCAATTTTACTAGGAACATAAACTTGGTCAGGGTACGATGGTGCTTTGTGTGTTGTTTTGGTATAGGAACTTGCTGAGATGGACCAGTTTTTCCATTTGACTGACACTAAAGGAAGTAAAGGAAGTTCCTCGCTGGTTGGTATTGCAATAATAGCCCCACTATACGCCTTAGCGGCGCTTGTCCATTTATTATCCCACGCCTTTAACCCCAAGGTAACTTTAAGGTTATCCCCACTGGGGGCACTGTCCTCAGCAAACGCCCCCCCCCCCAACAAACCAGCAATAGCCATCAGGGCACAAGAAATTTTAATTTTCATACCGTCTCCAATAAAAAAATGCCAAATGGACATGTTTGCTCACGCAAACACAAAAAACGCACATCAACAATGTGTTAATGACATGCGCGGCATCATTCTAATCACAGTTGCAGTTTCAAAAGAGGGATGTGTGCGCTACCCAACCATGCTGATGGCCAAAATGGGTTAAGAGCATGTCAAATGCAACCCCCAGCTTGCATCGTTCCCACGCAAGAGCGTGGGAACGATGCAAAACATGTTGATGTTCCTACAATCGCTGGCAGGTTTCCATCATAAACATAATGAAATTCACATACGACCAGAACAAAGACGCTGCCAATATCATCAAGCACGGGCTGTCTTTGGCTGATGCACCGCTGGTGTTCAATGCGCCCAACAAGTTGACGCTTGAAAGCCCAAGAGACAACGAAGCCCGATTGCTGGACATTGCCTTGGTTAATATGGCTGGTGTCGTGCTGGTGCTGGTTTATGTGATGCGACAGCCGGACGAAGTGCGGGTTATCTCACTGCGCCGTGCATCAAAACAGGAAAGGACGATGTATGCCAAGAACCATCTCTAAACCCAGTGGCACTGACTGGAAGCGCGTTAAGCGTGAAGCCGTTGCTGATGCGTCGATTCACTTTGATGCTGCTACTGAGCCGTATGACCCCAACGATGCCGCCGCCGTGGACGCTTACTGGCAGAGCGCGACCATCAAGCGTGGTCCTGGTAGGCCTGCCGTGGCTGTCAAGCGCCCAACCTTGAAGATGCGAGTGGATGCCGAAGTGCTGGACGCGTTCAAGGCAACAGGGCCAGGCTGGCAGACCCGAATCAATGCTGTACTCCGTGATGCCGTGGTGCATGGTGTAGCGAAGGCATCGTGATGTATCACATCACCCGCATATTTGTATCGTTCCCACGCTCCTGCGTGGGAACGATAAAAACACTTCAGGGCTGTGCCGCCAGCGCGCATCGCCGTTGTAAATCACAATGGGCAGCACAGGGGACAAACCGTCGGCCAGGTCAATGACCTTGCCGCGCACCAGATGGTCATAGAGTGCCGCCACGTATTGCATCATTCGCACTGGCATGGCTTTGTCGATGGAAGACTGAAACTTCAGCAGCAGGTAAACACCGTTATTTGGGCATGAAAACGGCTATAACGCTTATCCAGCCTGCATAGTGCGCTATCAATAAAATAGTAACAATCAATTCAGGACAAATTATTCAGAGTGGGATTTTGCTCACATTGTTTCCTAAAATGCGGATCAATATCCCCTCAGGAACAACCCCATGCCACCGATCCAATTTGACACCCCCGCACCCACGTTTGAAGATATCTGTTGGTGATCAATGACGGTGCCCTGGTGGCAGTGGAATGCAAAAGCAAACTCACACACGCCCATGTCGATGAACACCTTGTGCGCATGGAAAAGTTAAAGCGATTGTTTCCGCTGTACAAAAACCACCGTGCGCTAGGGGCGGTGGCCGCGATGGTGATGAGCGACAGCGTCAAGGTCTATGCCCAAAACCAAGGGTTTTATGTGCTGTGCCAAAACGGTGACAACGTTGTTGTCAGCAATACAGAGGGGTTTACGCCCAGGGCCTGGTAGCGGGTCGGTTGATGGCTTGTATCGTTCCCACGCTCCTGCGTGGGAACGTGGTGAGGTTGCATTCCCACGCCGGAGCGTGGGAATGATAAAAACCGCACAAACCGAAAACCCATCACGCGGTAACATTGTCCAGACCTAACAGCCTGTCGGTATCCATTCAGGCGTTTGTTGTGATGCGGTCAGTTTTTAACCATTGGAGCAATTTATGTGTGGCATTGTTGGTGCAGTTTCAAACCAAAATATCGTTCCCATTCTGGTTCAGGGTTTGTCCAGACTGGAATACAGGGGTTATGACTCCTGCGGCGTGGCAGTTCATGCCAACGGACTGCACCGTGCGCGAAGCACTTCGCGCGTGGCAGAGTTGCAGGCACAAATTACCAGTTCACAATTTCAGGGCAGCACCGGCATTGCCCACACGCGCTGGGCTACTCACGGTGTCCCTGCGGTTCATAACGCCCATCCGCATTTCAGTCACGGCCCCGGGGTTGATGCTGCCAGTCAGCCCGGGCGCATCGCGTTGGTTCACAACGGCATCATTGAAAACCATGATGAATTGCGCATCGCCCTACAAGCCAAAGGCTATGTGTTTCAAAGCCAGACCGACACCGAAGTCATCGCCCACTTAGTGGACAGCCTGTATGACGGCGATGTGTTGGAGGCCGTCAAAAGCGCGTTAGCCTCTTTGCGCGGTGCTTATGCCATTGCTGTTTTTTGCAAGGATGAACCCCATCGGCTGATAGGTACACGTGCTGGTTCACCCTTGATTTTGGGGGTGGGGACGGATGGTCAATCGTATTACCTGGCCAGCGATGCCATGGCGCTCGCAGGGGTGACTGACCAGATTGTTTATCTTGAAGAAGGCGATGTGGCTGACCTTCAACTGGGCGCCTACAGGTTGTTCAACAAGGCCTTTCAACTTTTAACCACAGCACAGCGCCCTGTCAAAACGGTTCACGCCCACAGCGGCGCGGCTGATCTGGGTCCCTACCGCCATTACATGCAAAAGGAAATTTTTGAACAGCCTCGCGCCATCGCCGACACCCTGGAGGGGGTCAATCGCATCATGCCCGCACTGTTTGATGGGGCAAATGCCAGCGCAGCGCAAGTTTTTCAAACCATTGACTCCGTGCTGATTTTGGCCTGTGGCACCAGCTACTACAGTGGCTGCACCGCCAAATACTGGCTGGAGAGCATCGCCAAAATCCCTACCCAGGTCGAGGTGGCCAGCGAATACCGCTACCGCGACTCTGTACCTCATGCTCGCACCTTGGTGGTCACTATTTCCCAAAGTGGCGAAACGGCGGACACGCTGGCAGCCCTTCGCCATGCGCAAAGCCTGGGGATGAATCACAGTCTGACCATCTGTAATGTGGCCACGAGTGCCATGGTTCGTGAGTGTGAACTGATCTACATCACCCGTGCCGGCGTTGAAATTGGTGTGGCTTCCACCAAAGCCTTCACCGCGCAACTCGCCGGACTGTTTTTGCTGACACTCGCACTGGCACAGTCCCGTGGTTTGCTGGATGATGCAACACAAGAGCGCCACATCAAAGCCATGCGCCATTTGCCTGCTGCCATGCAATCGGTGTTGGCGCTTGAACCTCAGGTGATGGCCTGGGCACAAGACTTCGCACCCAAGGAAAACGCCCTGTTTTTGGGCAGGGGTCTGCACTACCCCATTGCGCTTGAAGGCGCTTTGAAGCTCAAGGAAATCAGCTACATCCACGCCGAAGCCTATCCTGCAGGAGAACTCAAACATGGTCCTCTGGCTTTGGTCACCAGCGCCATGCCCGTGGTCACAGTGGCCCCCAACGACGCGCTACTCGAAAAACTCAAGAGCAATATGCACGAAGTGCGGGCGCGTGGGGGTGTGTTGTATGTGTTGGCCGATGCCGATTCTCACATTGAAAGCGCCGACGGCCTCTATGTGATTCGTATGCCCGAACATTACGGCGCACTTTCACCACTGCTCCATGTGATGCCACTGCAATTGCTGGCCTACCACACAGCGTGTGCGCGGGGTACCGATGTTGATAAACCCCGCAATTTGGCCAAGAGCGTGACGGTGGAATAACACACCCCACGGGCAGGATATGAAAAATATCGTTATTTTGATCTCGGGCAATGGCTCCAACATGGCGGCCATTGTGCAAACTGCCCACCTTGAACATTGGGCTACCCAGTGGGATGTGCATGTGGCCGCTGTCATCAGCAACAAGACAGATGCCAAAGGTTTGGATTTTGCCCGTTCGCATGGCATTGCCACTGAAGTGGTGAACCACAAGGCTTATGCAAATCGTGAAAATTTTGACGCGGCCATTGTGCAGCACATCAACAAGTTTGAAGATGCCAACCACCCCGCGCTGGTGGTGCTGGCTGGTTTCATGCGCATTTTGACCCCCGACTTTGTGAACCGCTATGCCGGCCGTTTGGTCAATATTCACCCCTCACTGTTGCCGGCTTTTCCTGGTTTGCACACGCACCAGCGTGCATTGGATGCGGGCTGCAAAGTAGCTGGAGCCACGGTGCATCTGGTCACGCCAGAAATTGACCATGGCCCCATTCTGGCGCAAGCCATTGTGCCGGTGTTATCAGACGACACGGCTGACACACTTGCAGCAAGGGTGCTGACCCAAGAGCATTTGATTTACCCTCGGGCGATTGCCAAATTGCTGCAAATTTCATAGCTACAAACGCTTATTCCATGCGCCCTACAGCCATTTTTGTTACACAAGAAGTGCATTGACCCGTTTGACATACATGGCAGGATCCTCAGGCAAACCGCCTTCGGCGAGCAGTGCCTGATCAAACAAAATGTGCGCCAGGTCATTGAAATGCACTGAGCCTTCGAGCTTTTTCACCAAGGGGTGTTCGGCATTCACTTCAAGCACAGGCTTGACGTTGGGCGTGGTCTGTCCGGCTTGCTTGAGCATGCGTGTTAGTTGCGTGCTCATGCCGTTGTCTTGCACGACCAAACATGCGGGTGAATCTACCAGCCGTGTGGTCACGCGAACGTCTTCTGCTTTGTCTTTCAGAGCTTCTTTGAGCTTGGCTAGCAACGGTTTGAAAGATTCGGCTGCTTCTTCGGCAGCTTTTTTCTCGGTCTCGTCTTGCAGTTTGCCCAAATCGACCGCGCCTTTGGCCACGCTTTGCAGTGGTGTGCTGTCAAACTCATGCACATAATTGAGCGCCCATTCATCAACACGGTCGGTCATCAAAAGCACTTCAATGCCTTTTTTCTTGAACACTTCCAATTGAGGACTGTTTTTGGCAGCGGGCAAAGTGTCAGCGGTGATGTAGTAAATGGCTTCCTGGCCGTCTTTCATACGGGCTTTGTAGTCAGCAAAACTCACACTGACCGTGTCAGTGGTGCTGCTGGCAAAACGCAGTAATTTGGCAATGCGGTCTTTGTTGGCGTAGTCTTCACCCAAACCTTCTTTCAGAACTGCGCCAAATTCCTGGTAGAACTTGGTGTATTTTCCGGCCTGTGCTTTGTCTTGTGCCGTCACAACATCGGTCACGTCGTTCGCATCAGACTCTTTTTTGCACTCGCAGGATTCATCGCAAGCTGCGCCGTCTTTGGTGCATTCTGTGGTGGACAGTTTGTCATTTTTGGCCAAATCTTCCAGCATGCCCAGCACACGCTTGGTGCAGCCTTCACGAATGGCTTTCACGTCGCGGCTTTCTTGCAACAATTCACGGCTGACGTTCAGTGGCAGATCGCTGGAGTCCACCACACCTTTGACAAAGCGCAAATAAGTAGGCAGCAGTGCATCAGCATCGTCCATGATGAACACGCGCTTCACATACAGCTTGACCCCTGCCGATTTGTCGCGGTTGTACAAATCAAACGGTGCTTTGGACGGAACATAAAGCAACTGGGTGTATTCTGTGCTGCCTTCAACGCGGTTATGGGTGTAGGCCAGCGGCACTTCAAAATCATGGCTGATTTGTTTGTAAAACTCGTTGTATTGCTCAGGGGTGATGTCTTTTTTGGCGCGTGCCCAGATGGCGTTGGCTTTGTTGACGGTTTCCCAGTCACCGGTTTTGACCATGGCACCCGGTTGACGTCCCCCTTTTTCGTCATTGGGATTAATCAGTTCGCCATCTTTCCATTCTTCTTTTTCCATCAAAATGGGCAGGCTGATGTGGTCGGAGTATTTGCTGATGGTGCTCTTGATTTTCCAGTTGTTGGTGTAGTCTTGAGCATCTTCTCGCAAATGCAGGGTGACGCTGGTGCCTCGCTTTTGGCGCTCGATGGTTTCCACTTCAAAATTACCAGCCCCGCCGCTGACCCAGCGAACACCCTCGGCGGGAGTTAAACCCGCACGGCGAGTTTCAACGGTGATTTTGTCAGCCACGATAAAGCCAGAATAGAAACCCACGCCAAACTGCCCAATGAGCTGGCCCTGTTGCGACGCGCTGGCTTTTTGGTCGCCTGTGAGCTTGCTCATAAAGTCTTTGGTACCGCTCTTGGCAATAGTGCCCAAGTGCTCCACTGCCTCTTGCTCGCTCATGCCCACGCCGTTATCGGTGATGGTGAGCGTTTTGGCATCCTTGTCAAACGTCACGCGCACTTCCAGATTGGGCGCATCTTCGTAAAAAGCGGTGTTGTTGATGGCTTCAAAACGCAATTTGTCGCAGGCATCGGATGCGTTGGAGATTAACTCTCGCAAAAAAATCTCTTTGTTGGAGTACAACGAATGGGTTACCAAATGCAGCAATTGTGCAACTTCGGCTTGAAAGGAAAGGGTTTGTTTGTTCATGGTTGGATTGAAGTGGAATGAAATGCAGTACAGAACGATCCTGTATTGACCGCCGTAGTTGGGGACGAATCCCTGCATTTCAAGGGAAAAAAAATGGCTGGATCTGACAAAAATTTTAGGCAAACGAGACAATTATGGGTCTGAAACCGTACAATCGCCCGTTTTTAAGATATGGTCAACAATAAGTTGTGCATATCCTTATTATTGACCGTATCCTTAGCAAGCGCGACAGCAGCACCTCCGAACGAGGCCACACGGTGAGTTTCATTTTCCACCCGGCCCATTTAACGCAAGGACTGCACGCCAAATGTTCGCCCTCCCTCTTGCTTGTTTCGGGTTATATCCCTGTCGTCTGCATCTGCATCTGACGCTGTGCATTGTTGACCCTATCCTTAGCGTTCACAAAATCCGATGTTCAACTTTTCAAGGTTTCACTATGTCTGCTAAAAAGCCCACGAAAGTGACTGCCCCCGATGTGGTGGTGAGTGTCGATACAACACCGTCTGATCATCATGCCAATGGAGCAGCCAAGCGACCAGTCCTTGTTGCCAAAACAAGAAAACACAAGGCTGCAGTTGTATCAGAACCATCCAACGCCCTCGGTGTGCCGGTTGTTAAGAAAAAAAACCGCAGCATCCAGGTGATCGCACCAGACAGTGCGCCTGTCATCGAACCTGCACAGGTGCTTTCAGCGCCCGTCATCGAACCTGCAAAAGTGCTTTCAGCGCCTGCCCCCAGCCCTGCACCTGTTAAACGTATTAAACCCATTGAAACTGTTGTCGTGCCTGATACAGCAGTCGAGGTCGTCGAAGTCGTCGATGATCCTGTTGCTGAATCCCCCGATGCAGCTTCCGAAAAAATCAAACCGCTTCGCATGAAAATCAGCAAGGCCAAAGAGCGTGCCTTGATGAAAGAGTTCGGTCTTGATGAGACTGTTTTGTCTGAAGAAGACCTGATCAAACGTCGCATGCGTCTGAAAGCCTTGATCAAACTGGGCAAAACCCGTGGCTATCTGACCCACGGCGAAATTTCAGACCATCTGCCCGACAAGCTCATTGATGCTGAAACACTCGAAGTTGTGATTTCCATGCTCAACGACATGGGCGTGGCAGTCTATGAAAATACACCCGACACTGAAACTTTGCTCCTCAACCAAAATGGCCCGACAGCAGCCACAGAAGAAGAGGCCGAGGAAGAAGCCGAGGCTGCACTGAGCACGGTTGACAGTGAGTTTGGCCGCACAACAGACCCTGTTCGCATGTACATGCGTGAAATGGGTACAGTGGAGCTTCTCACGCGTGAAGGTGAAATTGAAATTGCCAAACGCATTGAAGGTGGTTTGATGGCGATGATGGAAGCCATTTCAGCGTCACCTGCCAGCATTGTTGAAATTTTGCAATTGGGTGAGGAAATTCGTGCTGACAAGGTTGTCATCACCACCATTGTGGATGGCTTTACCAATCCCAACGAAGCCGATGATTACGTGGCCGAAGAAGATTTTGATGAATTTGATGCCGAGGATGATGACGACGGCCAGGGCGGCTCCAAGGCACTGACCAAAAAGCTGGAAGAACTGAAAGTCGAAGCCATGAGTCGCTTTGATCGCTTGCGAGATTTACACGGAAAAATCCTTGCCATTCACGCCAAAGAAGGTTATGGAACGCCTCATTACGTCAAAACACAAAAAGCCTTGTCTGACGAACTCATGTCCATCCGCTTTACGGCCAAATCCATCGAAAAATTGTGCAGCATGGTGCGTACTCAAGTCGATGATGTACGTAAAAAAGAGCGTGAGCTTCGCCGCATCATTGTTGATAAATGTGGCTACCCCCTCGTTCATTTCATTGCCGAGTTCAGTGGTCGTGACAAGCATCACAACAGGGTGGTCAGTCACCTGCTTGATCGGCAATGGATTGAAAAACAGGCTGCCGCAGGCAAACCCTGGAGCGCGACCATGAGTCGCCATATTCCACCCGTGCAAGAGTTGCAGCAGCGCCTCTTGGATTTGCAGACCAAAGTAGTGGTGCCACTGGACCAGCTTAAAGACATCAACAAGCGCATGAACGATGGCGAATATGCTTCGCGTGCAGCCAAAAAAGAAATGATTGAGGCCAATTTGCGCTTGGTGATCTCAATTGCCAAAAAATACACCAACCGTGGTCTGCAATTTCTTGACCTGATTCAAGAGGGCAACATTGGGTTGATGAAAGCTGTTGATAAATTTGAATACCGTCGCGGTTACAAATTTTCAACCTACGCCACTTGGTGGATTCGCCAGGCCATTACCCGCAGCATTGCCGACCAGGCACGCACCATCCGCATTCCGGTTCACATGATTGAAACCATCAACAAAATGAACCGCTATAGCCGCCAGCACTTGCAGGAATTTGGCTATGAACCTGATGCATCGGTGTTGGCTGAACGCATGGAAATTCCAGAGGACAAAATTCGCAAAATCATGAAAATCGCCAAAGAACCGATTTCCATGGAAACTCCGATTGGTGACGATGACGATAGCCACCTTGGCGATTTCATTGAAGATGGCGCCAATACCGCCCCTGTAGAAGCTGCCATGCAAGGGGGGCTGCGCGACGTGGTGAAAGACATTCTTGACAGCTTGACCCCGCGTGAGGCCAAGGTCTTGCGCATGCGTTATGGCATTGAAATGACCAACGACCACACGCTGGAAGAAGTCTGCAAACAGTTTGATGTCAGCCGTGAACGCATTCGCCAGGTAGAGGCCAAGGCTTTGCGCAAACTCAAGCACCCCAGCCGATCAGACAAGCTGCGCAGTTTTACGGACAACATTTGAACCAGTTTGCTACTATTTAGATAGCTACTAACGTATGCTGGGCGTGCGTTACAAGGCAAAAAGGCTTGTAACTTTACCCCACATCATCCGTCGTGCAAACCCAACCGGTAGAGCCGTGCATACAGGCCATTCGTCTGCATGAGCGTGGTGTGATTGCCCATTTCAGCAATGCGGCCATGGTCAAGCACCACAATGCGATCGGCATGATGCACCGTCGAAAGTCGGTGCGCTATCACCAGCGTGGTGCGGTCTTTCATGAGCCTGTCCAGAGCTTCTTGCACACTGCGTTCTGACTCTGTGTCCAGTGCTGAAGTGGCTTCGTCCAAAATCAGGATGGGTGCATTTTTATAAAGTGCCCGTGCAATCGCCAAACGCTGCCGCTGCCCTCCCGAAAGTTGCGTGGCATTGTGCCCAACAAGTGTGTCAATGCCTCGCGGCAACGACTGCACGAACCCAGCCAGGTTGGCAGAGGTCAGGCACTGCATGACGCGATCTCGATCCAGGCCTAAGCCCAAGCCCAATGCCACATTGACCGCCACGCTGTCGTTCATCATCACCACCTGCTGGCTCACCAATGAAAACTGCGCACGCAAGGCCGGCAATTGCCAGTCTTGCAGATCATGATCATCCAAACAAACGTGGCCGGATTGCACATCGACAAAGCGAGTCAGCACATTGATGAGTGTTGTTTTTCCAGAACCTGATGCACCCACAAGCGCGACCGTTTCGCCAGGGTGAATGATTAAATGATGAATGCTCAAAGCAGGCTCTAACGCTGATGGGTAGTGCACGATCAGCTCTGAAAAAGTGAGCAATCCTGTAGCGCGAGACTTGGCAAACTGACCGCTCGATTCATCGTGAGTGTGTTCAATCAAAGCCAGCGCACGCTCCAAAGACACCAAACCTCGGGTGATGGGGGCAAACACCTCCGAGAGCTGACGCACCGGCGCAATGATCATCAACATGGCCGTCACAAAAGCCACAAAACCGCCCACCGACGTGCTGCTGCTGGCGCTTTGAACCAAGGCTACCGAAATAACTGCCGAGAGTGCTATCGCGGCAAGCATTTGTGTCATCGGTGTCATGGCTGCTCCGGCCACGGTGGATTTCATGGCCAAATGACGCAACGATTCGCTCAAATGACCAAATCGCACAGCCTGCGCCGCCTGCGCTGCATACAAGCGAACGTCGCGATGCGCCAGAACATTTTCTTCCACCACATAAGCGAGCTTGTCCGTGGCCTCTTGAGTGGCTTGGGTCAATTTATGGACGCGCACAGTCAAGACTTTCATCACCCACACCACCGCCGGAAACACAGCCGCCACAATCAGTGTGAGCTTCCAGTTCAGGTAAAACAGGTAGGCCGTGAGCGCCAACAAGGTTAATCCGTTGCGTGTCAGGCTCAGCATGGCATTGACCAACATGGCAGCACCATTTTGTACTTCATAAACCACAGTATTGGACAATGAACTTGAACTGTGGGTAGTGAATAGCTTCAATTCAGAAGCCAGAATTTTGGCAAACATGGCCTGACGCATCAACTGCAATCCGTGGTGAGTGATGCGCGTCAAACCAATTTGTGACACATAGCCTGTCAATCCGCGCACACCAAAGAGCAGCAACAGGCATGCAGTCACCATCCAGATGGGCAACGCACCTTGCTGAAAGCCTTTGTCCAGCAAAGGTTTGAGCAAAGCGGGAATCATAGGCTCGGTCGCAGCTCCCACCACGGCAGTCAGCGCTACCAGTAGCCAGGTGCCAAGCAGAGTTCCAAAATAAGGCACAAAGCGGCGAATGCGTTGTAATACGCTGCCATGATTCATTATTTATTCTTTATATATCAATAATTTATAATAAACACACTGAACGGTGAACGGTGAAATTATGTGGAAATGGCTGCACTCCAACCCTCTTTCAAGCCAACAGCCAGGTTAAAAACGGGTTTTTCCCTGGTGTGATCTACTCGGTCGGCAACAAAATAGCCGTGCCGCTCAAACTGAAACTTATCGTCTCCGTGAGCTGTGGCCAATGAGGGTTCAAGAATGGCGGTGACCACTTTCAGACTGTTGGAATTGATGTATTCCAGAAAATCTTTCCCGCCTGCGTCAGGCTGGGCCACTGTGAAAAGTCTGTCATACAGTCTGACTTCAGCGGGGATGCCATCAGCCACAGAAACCCAAGTGACGACACCTTTGACCTTGATGATGTTGCTGCCGGGTGTTCCACTTTTGGTATCTGGCACCAGTTGGGCGTTGATGCAACAAATATGACCCAAGGCATCTTGAGTAGCGCCCGTGCATTCAATCACGTGACCATATTTCAGTCGTACCTGGTTACCTGGAAACAATCTGAAAAAGCCTTTGGGGGCGTTTTCCTGATAATCGCTGCGATCAATCCAGATTTCTTTGCCCATTTTGAAAGAGCGCTGCCCCAGATCAGGGCGCTGCGGGTGCAAAGGCGCACTGCAATGATCCAGAACATCTTTCCCCATCACATCATCCCAATTGTCAATCACCAGTTTGACAGGATCAAGCACCGCCATGGCACGCGGTGCTGTTTTGTCAAGGGTTTCACGCAGGCAGCCTTCAAGCGTTTTGTCATTAATCCAACTGTCGCTTTTGGAAACACCAACGCGATCTGAAAAAAGTTGCAAACTCTCGGGTGTGTAACCTCTGCGACGCAAGCCCACAAGGGTAGGCATACGGGGGTCATCCCATCCCTGTACATGGCCTTGAGACACAAGCTGCGCGAGTTTTCGTTTGCTGGTCACCACATAGGTCAGATTCAAACGGGCAAACTCATATTGACGGGGTGCAGGGGCGTTGATCAACCCACCTTCCAGCAGTCGTTCCATCAACCAGTCATAAAACGGGCGCTGGTCTTCAAACTCCAGCGTGCAGATGCTGTGTGTGATGTTTTCCAGTGCATCTTCAATGGGATGCGCAAAGGTGTACATAGGGTAAATACACCAACGATCGCCCGTGATGTGGTGCTTTGCGTGTTTGATGCGGTAAATGACGGGGTCACGAAGGTTGATGTTGGGGCTAGCCATGTCAATTTTTGCCCGCAAGACCCTAGCACCATCGTTATACCGTCCAACTCTCATTTGCTCAAAAAGATGTTGGTTTTCTGCGGGTGTGCGTTGCCGGTAAGGGCTATTGATGCCGTGCGTGTTGAAGTCGCCACGGTTGATGCGCATTTGCTCAAAACTCTGATCATCCACATACGCATAACCTTCCCTGATCAAGTAGTGTGCAGCGCGGTACATGAAGTCAAAATAATCACTGGCGTGATACAAATGGCAAGTCGTATCGCTGTTCCAGTCAAAACCCAGCCAACGCACGGCATCAATGATGCTGTCAACATACTCGGTATCTTCTTTTTCGGGGTTGGTATCGTCAAAACGCAAATGGCACACACCTGCATAGTCTTGTGCGAGACCAAAATTCAGGCAAATACTTTTGGCGTGACCAATATGAAGGTAACCATTGGGTTCAGGGGGAAAGCGCGTTCTTATTTTGGCAGGGTCTGGCAGCCCCATTTCGTGGTGGGAAGCGTCTCCGGGTGTACCTGCCCAACGGCGCTTTGCATAAGTGCCATTTGCAAGGTCGGATTCAATCACCTGACGTAAAAAATGACTGACTTTGGGAGTCTCAGGTGAGCTTTTAATATCAGGGGATGACAAAGTATGGGGGCGTGGTGAATTCATTGCCCTGATTTTAGAGTTGGTTCAATTGCAATTTATACATGGATGCTCAAACATGCAACACCAGCCGAGTTTGGCCTTCTAACGCCAAGACGACGCCAATATCGGCGACATGCTCAAAACCGCAATCCCGAAACACCGCCATGACAGCCTGCGCCGACTGCGCCGAACAACTGACCAACAAGCCACCACTGGTTTGGGGGTCACTGAGCAGTGCCTGATCGCAGGCATCAAAGCCCGATGGCAGGCTGACCTCGTGACCATAAGCCGCCCAATTACGGCCAGATGCACCCGTGATGCAACCCTGCTGCACCCATGCACGCACACCTTCCAGCACAGGCACTTTTGGCCAGTCCAGGTGCAGGGTGCAGTGGGCTGCGCGTGCCATCTCAAGTGCATGACCTGCCAAGCCAAAGCCCGTGACATCGGTCATGGCATGTACACCCTCAAGCGCTGCCAGACGTGGGCCTGGCGTATTGAGCTGGGTTGTGACCGCAATCATTTGGGCGTAAGCCGTGGCATCGAGCTTGTTTTTTTTCAAGGCGGCAGACAAAATGCCTATACCTAAAGGCTTGCCCAAAATCAGTCGGTCGCCCAAACGTGCGCTGGCATTGCGCTTGACACGATCGGGGTGTACCAACCCCAGCACCACCAAACCGTAAATGGGTTCTACCGAATCAATGGTGTGTCCGCCCGCAATGGGAATACCGGCCAATCGGCACATACAAGCACCCCCTTCCAGAATTTTGCCAATGGTGGCGATGGACAGCACCTGGGTGGGCATACCGACCAAGGCCAGAGCCATGATGGGAGTACCCCCCATGGCATAAACATCCGAAATGGCATTGGTTGCAGCGATACGACCAAAATCAAAAGGGTCATCCACAATAGGCATAAAGAAGTCTGTGGTGGCAATCAAGGCTTGCTCGTCATTGAGCTGATACACCGCCGCATCGTCTGAAGTTTCAATGCCTACGAGCAACTGCGGTGGCACAGGCATGGCACACGTTCCACGCAAAATCTCGGACAACACGCCCGGTGCAATTTTGCAGCCACACCCCCCGCCATGCGACAGACTGGTCAGACGTGGCTCGGTGAGGGGCAGGACATTTGTCAATGAAGAATCAGACGACATGGGATGTAGGGTGTTGAAAGAATTCATAAATTAAAATAGTGAAAGGGTAAGTCCGAATGACTTTGGAAGTATCCTGCGCGCACATCAATGGATCAAGTCTTGCAACGCTGGGCACAAGCTTTGCAGGGGTGGTAGGGCCAATTCAGCAGCACTGTTAGGCAAACCCAATTTTTTTGCAACATCAACAGGCCAACTGTCGTTTGTGGTCTGGGGTGACAAGTCGTTAGCCCAAGCCAGCCATGCAGACAGGTGAATCAGGGCTGCCAGGGTGGCTACATCGGCATCCATCGGATGGGCCAAGGGATCGGACGCACCTGCTAGAACTTGCTCAAAAAGCTTTGGGAATTGCCAGCGTCTCGTCAGCTCGGCACTGACATCGGTATAGGCGTAGCCAAAGGTCTGCTGCTCCAGAATCAGCCTTTGGGGGGCTTGCGGACTGACTTGTTCGTCCAGATCAAGCATGGCCTCTGGTTGAACGATGCGCATGACCAATTGACCAATGCCATGCAGTAGTCCCAAAGCATAGGCCAAACCGGCATCTACATCAACCCGTAATGCAAGCTGGCGCGCTGCAGTAGCAGTGTAAAGATTGTGTTGCCACATGGGTTGCAGCAGCGTGGCTGGAAGTTGCTTGAAGCAGTGGATTAACCCGATGCTGATGACCAAAGTGCGCACATTGACCAATCCCAGCAATTGCACAGCTTGTTTTGCAGTTTGGATGCGTTGGGGCATTTGAAAGCGGGCTGAATTGGCCACTTGCAATAACCGCGCATAGAGCACGGGGTCGCTTTCAATCAACTCTATAAGCTCATTGGCTTGCCGTCCATCTTGTTGAAAGTGAGCCAGAACTTCTTGCACCACGTGTGAGGCAGGTGGCAGCGTGTTGAAATGGTCAAAAAGTACGTCGATATTCATGCACTGACTCCTGAGTCTGTTGAATCTGTTGAGTCTGTTGAGTTCAAGACAGCAAGGTGGTCTTTGATGTAGCCATTCACTGTGTCCAAGGCAGATGGCAGGTCTTGCGCCATGGATGCGCAAATTTTTCTGTCTTGTGGTCGGCTGGCAGATTCAATGGATTGGCACAGTTCACCCAACGCCAATGCACCAACGCTGCGAGCAGCCGATTTCAGTGTATGAGCTTGAAGGTTCAGTGTAGCGAAATCACCTTCTTCAGCGGCACTGACAATGGCATCGCATTGCTGAGGGGCGTTGTCCAAAAACCGCTTCAACAAGCGCTTGTGTGTGGTGAGATTGTGACCCACCAACTCACCCAAGGTCTGGCTATTCCATATATCAAAATGGCCTGTAACCCGCGCTGGCTCTACGTTAGTAGCTATCAATGTTGTAGTATTTTCACCCTCTATGACAGGAAGGGGAAGCCAACGTGCCAACATGCCGCGCAATTCGAGGGTGCGCAAAGGTTTGCTTAAGTAATCGTCCATGCCATGCGCTTTGCACCGCGCAGCTTCTCCGTGCATGGCATTGGCAGTAACGGCAATGATGGGCAGATGAGTGCCTGGGGGTTCATTTTGCCTGATCGCGGTTGTCAACTCAAAACCATCCATTTTGGGCATGTGACAGTCCGTCAAAAGCAGCGCATAACGGCCTGTTCGCCACATGGTCAGTGCCATGTCGCCATCAAAGGCCACCTCACACGCATAGCCCAACAGGTGCAGTTGTGCTTGCATCACATCGCGGTTGGTCTCATTGTCCTCAGCCATCAAAATCAGTGTGCCGTTTTGTACAGCTTCCTCCACGCCAGGGGCGATACGTTGGGTCAATACAGGGCGGTCGTGGGCGGTTTGAATCAGGGTGCTTAAACGTCCACTGGCCACAGCGACACCCCTTAGCAAGTCGTGGTAAAGCAGTGGACGTGCAAGCACTTCAATCACACCAGCATCTGTGCTGAATCGCCCTCTATGCACCAGACGCACTACACGCACTCTATGCGGTCTGTATTCACTCGTCCATTTCTTTTGCAAATCAGAATCATCTGATGAGGCTTGGGTCACACCCAGCAACAAAACGGTATCACGCGGTGACTGCGCCATGCACTGGTGCGCTGCGCTGATGTTTGACATTGCCACGACTTGCGCACCCGCAGCACCTAAGTACGTCTGAAACATCGTCATGTCTGCCATGGAAGGCGTGACTGCCAGCACATGCACACCGTGCAGATCAGGCAAATCGGGCGGCAAGTAGTCCGCAGGCGGTGTTGCGATTTGCAAGGGAATCTCAACGGTAAATTCCGATCCCATGCCCACAGTGCTTTGCACGGTAATGCTGCCATGCAGCATATCAATCAGACGGCGGGTGATGGACAACCCCAGACCGGTGCCGCCAAACCGGCGCATGGTGCTCGAATCTGCCTGCGTAAAGGGTTGGTACAGTTTGTCCAAAACTTCCGGACTCATGCCGATGCCGTTGTCAATCACGCTCAAGCGCATGCAGGCTGTACCATCAACCTGGGTGACCGGTTGCACATGAAGCATGGCATGACCCACCCTGTCGGATACAAATTTAAGGGCATTACCCAGCAAGTTGTGCAAAATTTGACGCAGCCGCGTGGGGTCAGAAATAATCCACTCCGGCAAAGTGGGGTCAATGAACAGGGAAATCTCTGCCTCTTTGTGGCTGGCCACGTTTTGCATGAGCAAAGCAGCGTTTTCAATCACATCACGCAAGCAGATGGGAACTTGTTCAATGTCTAGTTTGCCTGCCTCGATTTTTGAAAAATCAAGAATGTCATTGAGAATGGAGAGTAAAGCAACTGATGAACTGTTGATGGTGGCCAACATTCGCCTTTGTTCGGAGGTGAGTCTGGTTTGCTCAATCAGATCAACCATGCCCATGATCCCGTTCATGGGTGTGCGAATTTCATGACTCATATTGGCCAAAAATTCGGATTTTGAACGGCTGGCTGCATCGGCCTGCAAGCGTGCACTGTTCAGCTCTGCGGTGCGCAATTCGACAAGATTTTCAAGATGGTGGCGATGCTGATCCAACTCTTGCCCCATGCGTTTTTTCTCGGTAATGTCCTGTTTGACCGCTACGTAGTGGGTGATGATGCCCTCTGTATTGCGCAAAGGCGAGATGATGACCCATTCGATGTAAATGCTGCCGTCTTTGCGGCGATTGGTCAACTGGCCACTCCAGTTGTGGCCATCCGTCAGGGCTTTCCACATGCCACTGAAGGTAGCAGCAGGGGTCTGCCCCGAATTGAGTATGCGCGGGTTTTGTCCCACAGCTTCTTCGCGGCTGTAGCCGGTATTTTGGATAAATGCCTCGTTAACATACTCGATGTTGCCTTTGGTGTCAGTGACTACCAGACTCTCGGGGCTTTGTTCGGCAATTCGCGATAACTTTCGCAACTGTTCTTTGGCTTGTTTGCGTTGGGTGACATCTTCATAGATGCCCATCACACCAAAAATAGCACCTGTTTGGTTTTTTAGAGGAATTTTGGAAATGCGCTGCCAGATGATGCGTCCATCAGGTGTGGTTGCAGACTCGTCGTAAAACAGTTTTGCAATACCGGACTCCATCACGCTGCGGTCGTCTTGTCGATAAGTATCGGCCTGCGTCTTCCATTTCATCTGAAAATCGTCTTTGCCAATGATGTCAGACGGATGCTCGAAGCCGGCATCACGAGCGAATTCGGTGTTGCAACCCAGGTAATTGAGTTCCCTGTCTTTCCAAAAAACACGCATGGGAATGGTGTCTAGCACCGTCATCAGCAGTGTGCGTGCATCAGAGAGTGCAGTCTCGGCCAGTTTGCGCTCGGTGATGTCTTGCATCGTACCCATGGAACGCAGAGCTTTGCCACCTTCATCAAATTCAGAGCGGCAGCGCTGATGAACCCACTTGATACGTCCATCGGCCATGTGCAGACGGTGCTCAATTTGATACGGGGTTTGGGTGAGCAAAGATGTGGTGTAGGCCTGGTTGACTGCCGCTCTGTCATCTGGATGAATGGCATTGAGAAAGTTGTCGTAGCTGGGATTAAATGGCTGCAAATCAAGCTCGAACAGGCGGTAAATTTCATTGCTCCAAAGCAGTTCACCAGAGCGAAGGTCAAGCGTCCAACTGCCCAGTTGGGAAATTTGCTGCGCTTCATTCAAACGCTCAGACAGTTCGTGTGTGATTTTCTCGCTGACTGTCAAGAACTCTTCGTGCTGCTCAAGGGTGATGAGCATGTCGTTAAAAATGTGAATGAGCTGGCCTACTTCATCTTCGCTGGTTTGCGGCAAGGCTTGCAAAGGTTGTTTGGATTCAGCGTGGCTGACAAGTGTCTGAAAAGCATGGTGAACAGGTTGAAGCTTGCGGCGTAGTAACCACCAGGTGAGCATGCCTGCCAGCAAAGATGCTGTGAGTGTGGCCAATGCAATATTTCGCACGAGGTTTTTAACAGGCGCAAAAGCTTCAGCGCTAGGCAAAGAGGCCACGATGCTCCAGTTTGCTACAGGAATACGTTTGGCTGAGGCCAGTACTTCAACGCCATACATATTAAGTACGACGGCAGAGCCTTCAAAGCCTTGCACAAAACGGTCAATCCCCGGATTGATTCCCATTTTGGGCAGTACCATAAGAGTATCTTGCTTGTTGGTGGCCGACACCACTGTGCGCCACTGATTGGCAATCAGCATGTAGCTGCCGGTCTTGCCGTGCTCGGCCGAGATGATTTGATCTAAAAAGTTGGTTTTTCCAAGGTCAATCACACCAACCAGGCATCCCATCACCTGACCTTGTACATGGCGGATGGGCACAGCTATTGATACCACGGGTGACCGTAGCTGCTTGCCTATCACGGGTTGGCTGATGGCACTGCGACCTTTTTTCAGTGCTGTGGCCACGTGGTCGCGATCCAAATAACTAACACCCATGCGTTGAGCTGCGATAGGAACCGAAGCCACTGCGATGCCGGTTGCCCCCGTCACAAAAAAACCCCCATTAAAAATAGGGTGCATGGACACGCGGTCATTCAAAAATGTCTGCAAGGCCGCAGGATTGCTCATCGAACCAACCGGAATATGCTGGGCAACGGTTTCCAGTGTGGCCAGTCGCTCAGTGAGTGAGCGATGGATGTCACTGGCAAGTAATGACGCTGTGGCCAATTGTTGCTCACTGAGCAATTTTTCAACATCACTGTGCAGAATGCGGCTGGCAAAAAATGACAGTGACCAGATACTGAACAAAAAAGCGGTGAGTGTCAGTACTGTAATACGGGTCTGCAGCGAACGCCACGACCAAGGGCTAACAGGATTCAAGTAATGGTTCATGCAACAACCAATCTTAAGGATCGAGGGCAAGATGCCCTCGATCCCAGGGGTACTTTCATCATTTGGAGTGGACTGGACGCCATGAAAGTTAGTTCGAACGGCAGTGATCAAAAGTGGCTGGGTTACCCGACCGTTCTTCCACTTCGCCCATTGCGATGGCCTGCAGCAGTCACAGGGTGCATCGCCCTTACGCTTTCAATGCAGTCAGAACCTCATTGAGCATTTTCTTGGCATCGCCAAATAGCATTCTGTTGTTTTCTTTGTAAAACAAGGGGTTATCAACACCAGCATAACCCGATGCCATGCTGCGCTTCATGACGATGGAGGTCTTGGCCTTCCAGACTTCCAACACGGGCATACCGGCAATCGGACTGTTGGGGTCATCCTGGGCAGCGGGGTTCACAATGTCGTTCGCACCAATCACCATGGCGACATCGGTTTTTGGGAAATCATCGTTCAACTCGTCCATTTCCATCACGATGTCATAAGGCACTTTGGCTTCGGCCAGCAGCACGTTCATGTGACCTGGCATACGCCCTGCCACCGGATGAATGCCAAAGCGAATATTGACACCCCGATCACGCAAGACCTTGGTAATCTCAAATACCGTGTGCTGTGCTTGCGCTACGGCCATGCCATAACCTGGAACGATGATGACGCTTTTGGCTTCACGCAGCAGTTCAGCAGTGTCAACACTGGAAATAGAAGTGACTTCGCCCGCCGGCACCAGCGCGCCACCCGTGGCTGCGGGTTTACCGCTCCCCGTACCAAAGCCACCTGCAATCACACTGATAAAGCTGCGATTCATGGCTTTACACATGATGTACGACAGAATGGCACCACTCGAACCCACCAGCGCACCGGTCACAATCAACAAGTCGTTGGACAGCATAAAGCCTGTGGCCGCGGCAGCCCAGCCCGAATAACTGTTGAGCATGGACACCACCACCGGCATGTCTGCGCCACCAATGGCCATGACCATGTGAATACCAAACAAAAGTGCAACGGCAGTCATTACAAACAGGGGCATCATGCCATCTGCGATGGATTCTGCATTCAGAAAAGCACATCCAAACCAGATGACCACCAGCAAACCGGTCAAATTCAGCCAATGGCGACCTGGCAAGAGCATGGGAGAGCCGCCAATTTTTCCGTTGAGCTTGCCAAACGCAATAAGCGACCCCGAAAAGGTCACGGCACCGATCAAAATACCGATGTAAATCTCAATTTCGTGGATGGACTTTTCAGCACCGAAGAGAACAACCGAATGATCGATGTAGCTGGCCAATCCGACCAGAACGGCAGCAAGACCCACCAGGCTGTGCATCAAGGCCACGAGTTCTGGCATTTGCGTCATTTGAACAGTACGGGCGGCGTAGATGCCAATGCAAGCGCCCACCAGCATGGCTGCAATGATCCACGGAACGCCTGCCATGCTCACACGCGGTCCAAAAATGGTGGCCAACACCGCGATGGTCATGCCAATCATGCCGTACAGGTTGCCACGGCGCGAAGATTCAGGGTTGGACAAGCCCCCCAGACTCAAAATAAAAAGAATAATGGCTCCAATGTAGGAGACAGTTGATACGTTACCAGTCATAAAGGTTCTCCAGTGCTTATTTGCGGAACATGGCCAGCATGCGCTGAGTGACGGCAAACCCGCCAAACATGTTGATGGCGGTGAGCACAATGCCAAACACCGCCAGATAGCGTATCCACTCGTTGGGTGGGAGGCTTGCACCACTCAAAGGCGGGGCAATTTGTATCAAAGCGCCAATGGCAATGATGCTGCTGATGGCATTGGTCACACTCATCAAGGGCGTATGCAAGGCGGGGGTGACATTCCAGACCACCATGTAGCCCACAAAGCATGCCAGCACAAACACAGTGAAGTGCGCCAGAAAAGCACCCGGCGCGTTGGCACCCACGAACCAAAACAGGGCTGCGACCACAGCAAACATGATGATCAGTTTGTTGCCAGCCATAGGCTCACTGGCAGCACCGTGACCGTGGCCCTTTTTGGCCGCAGGCGCAGCAGGTTTAGGGCTAGGGGTAGCAGAAGGTGCAGCCGACAATTTTGGAGCAGGTGGTGGCCAGGTGATGTTGCCTTCCTTGACCACTGTGGTGCCACGCAAGACTTCATCATCCATATTGACGTTGATGATGCCGTCTTTGGTTTTGCACAATTCTTCGGTCAGTCTGAATAAATTGGTGGCATACAAGTTACTGGACTGGGTGGGAAGGCGGCTGGGCAAATCGCTGTAGCCAATGATGATGACACCGTGTTTGACAACCACTTTGCCATGCTCGGTCAGTTCACAATTGCCGCCTTGTTCGGCAGCCATATCCACAATCACGCTGCCGGGCTTCATCGATTGAACCATTTCGGCGGTGATCAAACGGGGTGCGGGCTTGCCAGGAATGAGTGCTGTGGTGATGATGATGTCCACCTCTTTGGCCTGCTTGGCAAACGTGGCACGCTGGGCTGTTTGAAAGCCTTCGCTCATGACCTTGGCGTAGCCGCCCACTCCTGTACCTTCTTCCACATAATCAACAGGAACGAATTCACCCCCCATGGACAAAATTTGATCAGCGACTTCAGGACGGGTGTCATTGGCACGCACAATAGCACCCAGACCCACTGCTGTACCAATGGCAGCCAGGCCTGCAACACCCGCACCAATCACAAACACTTTGGCTGGTGGCACTTTGCCTGCAGCCGTGATTTGGCCGGTAAAAAAGCGACCAAACTGATGTGCAGCTTCAATCACCGCACGGTAGCCGCCAATGTTGGCCATGGAACTCAAGGCATCGAGTTTTTGCGCCCGCGAGATGCGTGGCACACTGTCCATGGCCAGCACAGTGGCACGCTTGGCTGCCAACTGCTGGAGCAGTTCAGGGTTTTGCGCAGGCCAAATGAAACTGACCAGCGTGGTGTCTTCACGCATTTCTGCAACCTCTTCAGTAGAGGGGCCGCGAACTTTGAACACAATATCAGAGTCGTCCCAGATTTGCTGTGCATCAGACACGATGCTGGCACCGGCGCTACGGTAGGCATCGTCGCTGATGCTGGCAGCATCACCAGCGCCACTTTGTACCACCACTGAAAACCCGAGTTTGATGAGTTTTGCAACCACATCGGGAACAGTGGCAACACGTTTTTCACCCGGAAAAACCTCACGAGGCACACCAATGCGCTGTGCTGTTGTAACAAAATGGGGAGGATTGGTAACTGGGGACTGACCAGATAGACCTGCCGTGGCGGCTCCAACTTGCATGAAGCAACTCCTTATAAATGAAGGTTAGTAAAGTTCAAACCACTGGCTTGAACAACTTTGAGAGCTTACCGCATTTTTTGGCCAAGTGTGAGCCTCGAACTGGATGCGGGGTGCAATGGCACTACATTAAGTATTAGTTCTATAAAAACAATAGGTTAGTAAAAAGTGTAGGTCGGGTTAGCCCGCAGGGCGTAACCCGACAATCCGAATCACCAACGTCGGGTTACGCTTCGCTAACCCGACCTACGCAGGCAACGCCAACATTTGGCAATATCCGCCATGGTTTTGTGGTTGAGCGCGTGCCCATATCACTCTGAAATCCATCGCCAACAACGCCGACATCGATGTCATCTGGCAAAAATGGCAAATCACTCTGGAGTCTCTACGCGAACAACTCAACATCACCCAAAACACCCATTGGCAGGAATGGGAAGTCCCACAGAAGCTCACGGAAAACATTAAAAATGATAGCGAACAATTCAATCAGGATAAGGCTCAAATGGCTAAAACACTCCTAAAAGATTGGTGGCAAGCCCGCATGGCAAGGCAGCGTGAAATTGACGCTTCCATTGTCGCCAAGGCCGAATTTGAGTCCCTGTTTGACAAGCCCTACCAAAACAAAAACTGCGTTCGGGTGGCCGGCCCATTCACCGTTGAATCGTTAAGCCCGCACCGCATGATGGCCGTGGACGAAGACGATGAACTGATCGACACCCTGAACCAGAACCCTGCCAGCTACCCTGCCCGTCAAACTTTCCCGCAGATGATTTTGGACAACCTGAAAACAGCAGGCGTGCAGCAAGCCAACAAGGCCGACAAAATGACTTTCACGGGTGCGTTTCAAAGTGATGTGGCTTTGCTTGGGTGCGACATCCAAATCCCCCCTAACCCCCCTTTTTCAAAGGGGGGAATGAGAACGGTTAGCCTATTTGGGCAAAGCGCTGTATTTGTCCCCCCTTTGAAAAAGGGGGG
>CAIYWD010000102.1 GCA_903929815.1 uncultured beta proteobacterium | reverse complement strand
GGACAATCTTGACCGCGTGAGGTATAAAACTTGAAGTGAGAGGGTTCGGGAAAATTTTGAAGACGCGGCGCAGTAAAGTCCCACTTGATGTCAATCTGGTAGTGGGTATCGCTCATTCGCGTGATGGTTTGCGCATGCATGATGGGTTCATCGCCCACAATGGCCACCAAACGCCCTTGGAGTCTGAGTTGCGAAAGAAGGGATGATGGAACTTCGGCCACCGAGCCACCCAACACAATCAGGTCAAAAGGTGCATCTACCGCCGCGCCCAAAGCACCATCAGCCAAACGCACTTCTGCATTGTGGATGCGGGCATTTTGCAAATGAGCCTGTGCCATTTTCACCAATTCAGGAACAATTTCCAGACTAAGCACATGCCGAGCCATGCTGGCCAACAAAGCGGTCATATAGCCAGAACCCGTGCCAATTTCAAGCACTTTGTCAGTGGACTGCACCCTGGCATCTTGCAGTAGCCGTGCCTGCACTTTGGGTGATAGCATCTGTTGCCCACAGGGTAATGCAATTTCCAAATCGGCAAATGCCAAAGCTTTGTAGGCGATAGGCACAAAATTTTCACGTTTGACGCTTGCCAACAATTCCAGCACCCGAAAATCTGACACCTGCCACGGGCGAACCTGTTGCTCAATCATGTTAAAGCGGGCTTTTTCGGTGTCTGGCAGAGGCATTTTTTACTCCTGATGGTGTTTGTGAGGTGGAGTGTGCCATTTTAGAACTTGTTCACGAAACTGGCACTTTTACAATCCGCCTTGTTCGGCGTGCTCTATTGGAAAACCACCATGCAAATTGACAAAGAAATCGACACCAGCGGCCTCAGTTGTCCCCTGCCCATTTTGCGAACAAAAACAGCTTTGAGTGACATGCAAAGTGGTCAAACACTGAAAATCATATCCACTGACATAGGCTCACTTCGTGACTTTCAGGCGTATGCCAGGCAAACAGGCAACGAACTGCTGGATCAACAAACCATAGACTCCACTTACATCCACATCTTGCGGCGACGCTAAAAATAAGGATAGGGATAGAGTTTGATTCAAGACACCACGCGCCACGCCAATGTTTCGCCGCTGCACAGTGGCTTGAGCTGGTCTTGACCCAAAGGAAAACTGTCAGGCAGCCTCCAACTTTCACGCCTTAGGGTCAGTGTGCCGGTGTTTCGTGGCAGACCATAAAAATCTGCACCATAAAAACTGGCAAAGGCTTCGAGCTTGTCGATGGCACCTACAGCGTCAAACGCTTGCGCATAGAGTTCCATGGCAGAAAAAGCCGTGTAGCAGCCAGCGCACCCTGAGTTGTTTTCTTTCAAGTGAATGGCATGTGGTGCGCTGTCTGTTCCCAGAAAAAACTTGCGACTGCCGCAAGTCGCCGCAGACAGCAACGTCTGGCGATGGGTTTCACGTTTCAAAACAGGCAAACAAAAATAGTGCGGGCGAAGGCCACCTGCAAAAATGGCGTTGCGGTTAAAAAGAAGATGGTGAGCGGTGATCGTGGCAGCCGTCCAACGGTCACAAGCCAAAACATACTGCACAGCCTCATGCGTGGTGATGTGCTCAAGCACCATTTTGAGTTCTGGAAAATCCTGGCGCAATGGCATCAACTGGGTTTCAATGAACACAGCCTCGCGGTCAAACACATCAATGGCATGAGATGTGACCTCGCCATGCAGCAAAAGAGGCATCCCCTCACGCTGCATGGCGTCCAGTGTGGCGTAAGTTTTGCGAATGTCTGTCACGCCGGCATCGCTGTTTGTGGTAGCGCCAGCAGGGTAGAGTTTGACAGCAACCACACCGGCATCACGCGCACGTTTGATCTCATCGGCGTTCAGATCATCTGTCAAATAAAGCGTCATCAGGGGCAAAAACGCCAGCCCTGGCGGCACGGCAGACAAAATGCGCTGCTGATAGAGAAGCGCCTGCGCCGTTGTGGTGACCGGTGGGCGCAGGTTGGGCATGATGATGGCGCGGGCAAACCTGGCAGCAGTGTGCGGTACAACGCAGGCCAAGGCATCACCATCGCGCACATGCAGGTGGCAGTCATCAGGTCTTGTGATCGTGACAAAACCACCCGACAAACAATTTTGGCTACTCATACTCATACTCATAAATGACCGCCTTGACCTCAACTACTGAGCATTGAAACCATTCGCCTTGCGGGTTTTTGACCCCTTTGTTTCGGAGCGCCCGATGTACATCATGGTCAGAAAATGCCGTGCCGTCGCCGCGCATGGCAGACTCTTCCAACACAATGTTGTAAGGCAATTGCCCGGGGCGCAGCGTGGGGTATTGCTGCGCCACGCGACTTTGTACGCTGACCGTGGTGTAGCCTACTTTAAGCAAACCCGCATATTGGGGGTGCGTATCTTAATTGATCCATCAAATAAGGCTATAGCCCTTGTCCAGTATGCGTTAGCAGCTATTTTATTGATAGTATTTGTTACCATGCTTTGGGAGTGAATGCCGCACCGTTGCAGATGTCGATGCCTTCACCGTTTTGGCACAGCACATAAAACCCTTTTTCTTGGGCATACGCTTTATCCTCATCACTGGCCACCATGGTTGCCAGTGCGCCCAGAGCACGGTGGTTTTTGTACAGAGGCAGCAGGCGTTTGAGTTTTTCCATGCGTTCCAGATGTTTGTCCACATGCGCTGATGTCAATTGGCTTTTGCATTCCACGGCAACCAGCACACCGTCGTTAATCACCAAAAGGTCAATTTCCAGGGCTTCACCGTTGCGTTTGGAGGTCACGTTTGAAGAGCACTCGTGAACCTCCAGACCTTGTTCTTGAAACAGGCGCACCACGGCTGGAGCAACCATCTGCTCTACAAATTCGCCCAGCCGATTCCCCAACTCGCCCAATTGTTTGGACAAATTTTTAATAATGCGGTCAGTTTCCTGGATTTTTTTATCAGTTTCCTGAAACTGTTTGTCAGTGGCCTGAAATTTTTTATCAGTTTCCTGAAACTGTTTGTCAGTGGCCTGAAATTTTTTATCAGTTTCCTGAAACTGTTTGTCAGTGGCCTGAAACATGCGCCAAACATCTTCAAATGTAGGGGCGGGTTCTTGAAATGTCAGCATAATAAAACTCTTATCGTGAATGGAATTGGTATTGCGTAACCGTTTAGACCCCATCACAGCCATCCGTCGCAGATATGGGCATCCAAGCTGGGAACGCGGGCATCTTGCCCGCAGCGGGCGGGACGCCCGCGCTCCCAAGCAACACATCACGGAATGTGGTCAGGGGGTCTAAACGG